>NZ_DATMGA010000036.1:0-20596 GCF_035555955.1 Eoetvoesiella sp.
TCGTCTGGAACGCGATCCCGTCTATCACGCTCACGATCTCCGCGATCTTGCCCGAGCTGGACGAGATCGCCTCCATCGTCCCCACCACCTTCGACACCGCCTCGCCCCCGCGCTGCGCCACCCCCGACGCCGCCTTGGCCAAACCATCGGCCTGCAGCGCGTTGTCCGTGTTCTGGCGCACCGTCCCGGCCAGTTGCTCCATGCTCGCCGCCGTCTCCTGCAACGACGCCGCCTGCTGCTCCGTGCGGCTGCTCAGGTCCGTGTTGCCCATGAAAATCTCCCGCGCCCCAACGTCGATCTCCTGCACCCCCTGCCTCACCTCGCTCACCGTGCGCGTCAGGCTCTCCTGCATCCGGCGCAGCGCCTCGTACAGCACACCTATCTCGTTGCGCGACTTCACCTCCACACGCTGCGTCAGGTCCCCGCCCGCTATACGGTCAAAATGACCCCCCGCCAGCCGCAAGGGCCGCAGCACGACACGCCCCAGGAACACATAGGCCAGCGCGGAAATGATCAGCGCCACCACGATGCCCGCCACCACCAGCTGGACGATCAAGGTGTATTGCTTGGTTTCATGCTCGTGGATCTGCTTGATCTGCGTCTGCTGGAACTTGTTGAACTCGGCGACGGCGTCGTACAGATCGCCCTGCAGGTACTCGCCCGTGCTGTCCTTGAAGGCGTTGTAGCCATCGACATCGTCCTTGATGAGGTAGTCGAACAAAGGCTCGACGCCGCCGTTCATCAACGATGCGTAGGCGTTCTCGACGGAATTGAAGACCCGGTCTTTCTGGCCTTCGGACAATTTGCGGAACTCGGCATAATGTTTTTGCGAGGTGGCGAACTCGGCCTTGGCCTTGTCGACGTATTGAGCCGCCGCATGGTCGGAGTCGCCGGAGGGCTCGGAAAGATCGCCCTCGGTCAGGCCTTTTTGCGCGCGATGCGTCAGGATGGCCTCGACGCCCAGGCCCAGCGCGACCTGCACGTTCTTGAAGTGGTCGATGGACTGCGCCAGCTCGGCGCGGATCTTCTGGTTCTGAACCACGGTCTGGAACGTGTGGCTGTTCGCGCGCAGCGAGAACACGCCCAGCGCCGCGCCCACCAGCAGCATGACAACGAAGAAGGTCAGCACCAGCACCAGGCTGGTACGGACCTTCAAGTCTTTAAACGAGATGAACCTGCTCATGGGTCTTGACTCCTCTTGCTTGTTTCAATCCATGCGCCGCAATTCACGACGCGCGCCTCCGTCCCGGACGCGTTGCACGAATGCCCTGCCTAAACTACCGCTGCCTGTTCGACCAGCGCCATTTCCTGGCTGGTCATGAGGCGCTCGATATCGACCAGGATCAGCATGCGCTCGCCCACGGTGCCGATGCCCGTCAGGTACTCGGTGGAGAACGCCGTGCCGAACTGGGGCGCGGCGCTGACTTCGGAGGGCTTGAGCATGAGGACGTCGGAAACGCCGTCCACCACCACGCCCACGACCCGGGTCTCCAGGTTCAGGATGACGACCACGGTATGCTGGTTGTATTCGACCTTTTCAAGGTTGAACTTGATGCGCATGTCGACGATGGGCACGATGATGCCGCGCAGGTTGGTCACCCCCTTGATGAACGACGGCACATTGGCGATGCGGGTCACGCTTTGGCTGTCGTAGCCGCGGATTTCCTGCACCTTCAGGATGTCGATGCCGTATTCCTGGTTGGCCAGTGTAAAAACCAGGAACTCTCGGCCCGCGTCGTCGACCTGCTGTGCGCCTGCTTGAACTTTATTGAACATTGCTTTCTCCGATAGCTTTAGAAACCGGCCACACCTTCTTTGGTGCGCGTCATGCGCATCAGCGCGAACACATCGACAATCAGGGCGACGCTGCCATCGCCCAATATCGTTGCGGCGGAAATACCCGGGATTTTTCTGTAATTGGATTCCAGATTCTTGACAACCACCTGTTGCTGGCCCACCAGGTGATCGACCAGCAGCGCGAACCGTGTTTCCTCGGCCTGCAGGATGACGGCGATGGAGCGTGTGATGTCGGTTTGCGCCCCATCGACCGAGAACACATTGTGCAAGGCCACCAGCGGCAGGTACTCGCCCCGCACATGCAGGACATGTTCCGTTTCCGAAATGCTGTGCAGTTGCTCGGCCGTGGGTTGCATGGATTCAGTGACATGGGTGAGCGGCAGAATGAAGATTTCCTCGCCCACCTGCACCGACATGCCGTCCAGGATGGCCAGCGTCAGCGGCAGGAGGATGCGGGTGGTCGTACCCTCGCCCGTGCGCGAGGACAACTGGATGTGCCCGCCCATGCTTTGGATGTTCCGGCGCACCACATCCATGCCCACGCCGCGCCCCGAAATGTCGGTGATCTTTTCGGCGGTCGAGAAGCCCGGTGCGAAGATGAGCTGCCACAGCTCGTCGTCCGGCGTGTTTTCGTTGACGGGGAAGCCCTGCTGCAACGCTTTTTTAAGGATGCGCTCGCGGCTCAGGCCCGCGCCGTCGTCGGACACCTCGATGACGATCTGCCCGCCGTTGTGCTGGGCCGATAACACCAGTTGGCCTTCGGGATCCTTGCCCGCCGCTTCGCGCACCTCGGGCAGCTCGATGCCGTGATCCAGGCTGTTGCGCACCAGATGCGTCAGCGGGTCGATGATGCGCTCGATCAGGCTTTTATCCAGTTCGGTGGCCTGGCCGTGCGTCGTGAGCTTGATGCGCTTGCCAAGGCGGGAGGCGTTTTCGCGCACCACGCGCGGAAAGCGGCTGAACACATAATCCATGGGCATCATGCGAATGGACATGACCGATTCCTGCAGGTCGCGCGCATTGCGTTCCAGTTGCTCGATGCCGTTCAACAGGCGGTCGTGCAGCACCGGGTCGAGCGTGGAAGCCGTTTGCACCAGCATGGCCTGTGTAATGACCAGCTCGCCGACCAGGTTGATGATCTGATCGACTTTTTCGACGCCCACCCGGATGGTGCTGGACTCTTTGCCGGATTTTTCCGTTTTCTTCCTGGACGAATCGGAAGCGGAAGACGGCTCGGAGGCCGAGGACGAGGCTGACTCGGAAGATGGGGCGGAGGGGGCGGCAGGAACGGCAGCCTCCTGGACCGGCGGTGCCGCAGGAGCGACGGGCTCGTGGGCAGGCTGGACCGCCCCGGCGCCGGCGGAAGCTCCGGCAGGCGGCGCTTCGGAAACCACACTGACCTGCATGGCATCGACAATGAAGCAGCAAACCGCTTCGAGGTCGGCCGCGCTTGCCGTGGTATCCATCCAGATGCTCAGGGAGTCCGGCGACGATTCGCGATGCAGCACCTGGCCGAGCAAGGCCATTTCGTCGCTCAAGGCCTGCGCGTCTTTCGGGGTAATGCTTTTTATGGTTACACGATACGGCGAGCCGCCCGCAGGAACCGGGACCAGGGCAGCAGCCGGCGCAATTGCCGGCTGGGGCGCCGGCTGCGGTGAGGCGGCCGGAGCCAGCGCCGACGCCGTGCCGGCGGGTATTTCACCGCCCTGCTCCAGCGCCAGCTCGCGCAACTGGGCGCAAATGCGCTGGTAGGCCTGTTCGTCAGGCTGCTCGGAATTACGATAGGCGGCCACTTGCGCGGTCAGGACATCTTTGGTTTCCAGGAATAAATCTATCATGTCCTTTCGCACGCTCATTTCGCCGCGACGCAAGCCGTCGAGCAAGTTCTCGAGAAGATGGGTGGTATCGGCAAGGTGACCAAAGCAGCCGAACGTGCCGGCCCCGCCCTTGATGGAATGGGCGGCGCGAAATATTGCATTGAGCTGATCGCTGTCTGGATGATCGACGTCCACGGCAAGCAGGGTTTGCTCCATATCGGCCAGCAACTCGTCGGCTTCATCGAAAAACGTCTCGTAGAACTGGCTTAAATCGACACCCGCACTCATTATCATTTCCTATAACAACAGCCATTCGGCAGATCAGCCTTCCAGGCGCCCGAAAGCCTCGATGAGCCGCCCGGCAGATGCAGCTACCGGGCTGTGCCTGCCGCGCCGGCCGCCGGAGCTGGAGCCGGAGACGGAGCCAGCCCGGAAACCGCCGGAGCCTCAGAGCCAGCCGCCGCGGTGGCCGATGCGGCGCCCGCGGCATCGCCCACACCCTTGCCTCCGACGTAAATCGGCGGCGGACGGGAAGCCCCGTCCATGATCGCCTTCAGATTGGTCAGGGATTCACTTGTCGCATCCTGCTCGTCGATACGGCGTTCCGCGCGCCGATTCAATACAAGCAGACTGATACGGCGGTTAACGGCAGCGTTGGGATTATCTTTAATCAGGCTGACCGACGACGACAGGCCCAGTACCCTCTTGACCTTGTTTTCCTGCAGCCCCCCCGCCACCAGCTCCCGGCGCGCCGCGTTGGAGCGGTCCGCGGACAGCTCCCAGTTGCTGTATTCGCGCTCGCCCGAGGCGTATTGCATGGCGTCGGTATGGCCGGAAATCGTGATCCTGTTGGGCAATTTGTTGAAAACCGGCCCCAGCTCGCGCAAGATATCGCGCATATAAGGCTGGACCTGGGCGCTGCCCGTGGCGAACATGGGGCGGTTCTGCTGGTCGACGATCTGGATGCGCAGGCCGTCGGGCGTCATGTCCAGCAATAACTGCGGACGAAACTGCTTCAGCACGGGATCGGATTCGATCAGCGCCTCGAGATCGGTCTTCAGGTCCTCCAGCCGGCGCTGGTCGCGCCTATCCTCTTCCTCTTCCTGGGCCGACCGCTGCTTGTGCCTCGATGCGGGGGTCGTTTTACTGGGAATGACAGTGGGCGAGCCGCCCGGAATCACCTTCGAGCTTTCATCCAGTTGGGGGCCGCCCGTAATGGCCGTCATCAACGGCATGCGGAAGAACTCGGCGATGCCCGGCAGGCTTTCCCTGGGGAGGATGGCAATCAGCCACATGACCAGGAAAAAAGCCATCATGGCGGTCATGAAATCGGCGTAGGCGATTTTCCAGGCCCCATGCTGGGTTCCATGAGCCGTGACTTTCTTGCGGCGGATGACAATGCGGTCGGAACTCATTGCGCAATACCGTTACGCTACTTTTTTCGCGGGCGCCTTGGCCTGCCGGACATGGTTCTCCAGCTCGCCGAACGAAGGGCGCACGCTGCTGTAGAGCACCTTGCGCCCGAACTCGATGGCAAGCTGCGGCGGGTAGCCGTTCATGCTGGCCAGCAGCGTAACCTTGATGCATTCCAGTATTTTGGTCGATACGACCGTGCGCCGCTCCATCGCGGAGGACAGCGGCGAAATGAAGCCATACGCCAGCAAGATGCCCAGGAAGGTGCCCACCATGGCCTTGGAGATCAGGTCGGCCAGGATCGCGGGCGGCTTGTCGACCGACGCCAGCGCCTTGATGACGCCCAGCACGGCGGCGACGATGCCGAAGGCGGGCAAGGCGTCCGCCACCACGGCCAGGGCGCGCGAAGGAATATTCTGCTCGTGCTGGTGCGCTTCGATTTCCTGGTCCATGAGCGTCTCGATTTCATAGGGGCTCATGTTGCCGCTTATCATCAGGCGCAGGTAGTCCGTGATGAACACCATCAGGATCGGGTCGCGCAGGATGCGCGGGTACTCGGCGAAGATGGCGCTGTTCTCGGGCTCTTCGATATCGTTCTCGATGGTCATCAGGCCGTCGCGCCTGGCCTTGTTGAGCAGCACGTACAGCAAGGCCATCAGCTCCATGTACACGGCCTTGTCCGTGTACGGGCTGCGCTTGAACACCTGGGGAATGGCTTTGAGCATCAGAGCCACCGACTTCCCGCTGTTCGAGGAAATATAAGCGCCCAGGGCCGCCCCGCCGATCAGCAGGAATTCGAATGGTTGATACAAGGCCCCCATATGCCCGCCCAAGGCAACATAGCTGCCGAATACGGAGAGCAGAACAACCAGATATCCAATCAGAATTAACACAAGCGGGCCCTTAAGAGATACATAGCGGCCTATGATCGCCTGTTTCGGCCATTCTAAAAGCGTCCGTCAACAGGCTTTTTCGAAGCCAAATCAGGGTTCTGAAAAGCCCGCGGACCAAAGGTCCGCGGCATGAAAAAGGCCTGCTGGGCAGGCCTGGCAACGGCGGCGCGGCTTGGGGCGCTACGCCGAGACTTTGTGCGCGCGATGATTGCGCGTCTTGCCCGCCCGGGGAGGCGGACGGCAGATCGCACACACGAAATCGTGATCGGGATCGTGGGCGTGAGCCACGAATCCGCCCTTGCAGCGCACGCAATGCGACAACTGCACCATTCCGCTTTCGAAAAAACGCAGCAGCATCCATGCCCGGGTAAAACTGAGCACCGGCTCGTCGTCTTCGGAACCTTGCTGGCGGCCCGCGCCGGATTGTTCCAGATACAAGCGATAGGCTTCGATCAAGGCCTGCGATTTCTTGGCCGGCGTGTAGCGGTCGAGGTACTGGTAGATGCTGTAGAACATGCTTGAATGGATGTTCGGCAGCCAGGTCATGAACCAGTCGACAGAGAACGGCAGCATGCCTTTCGGGGGCGAGCAGCCCTTGACCTCGCGGTACAGCCGGGCCAGCCGGTCGTAGCTGAGCGTGGTTTCCGCCTGCAATACCTGCAGCCGCGCCCCCAGCTTGATCATGGATGTGGCCAGAAGAATTTCCTCGGCCTCGCGGGCAACACTTTTCGCAGTCATTTTCAGCCCGCTCAAACTGCCGGCACGACAGGCTGCTGCGACAACAGGATGGTGGAATGCGCCTGTTGCAGCACCCCGCCCAGCACATCCTGGGTCAGGGACGAAAGCAGGCTATAGTCGTCGAGACGGAAGCCGCAGATCAGGGAGCTGGAACTGGCCAGCTTGACCAGTTGCGCCGGTGACAGGCCAAGGATGATGTCCGCGACGTCGGACCCAACCCCCAACCGAAACATGCCCGCCGCATAGTTTTCACGCAGCAGTCGCTGTGCCAGCATGAGATAGGACAAATTCACTTCCCTTATGTCATGCAACGCCGAATTTGAATCAACTGACACGAAATTTCCTCTAAAAAAACCAGAACGGTTGTCAATGGAAAAAACCTGCACGAGGCCTGTTTCAGATATGGAAATATATGGTTGATTAATTTACAAAATAAATACATTACCAATACTTGATGTATCTATTGTGACAACGGTTTGTAATAGTAATCTACTCGACAGCTTAAACCAAGCGCCAAAATGTATTGCTTATATCCACACGTCCAAAATACTTTTATAGATCTAAATAAAAAATATTAATATAGATCAATAAGTTAATTCCATTTCCCCAGTGCGACCTTGATATATATCAAGCATAACTTCGATAATGCACAAAATTTGTACATTTTTCAATTTTTGCAACATTACCCTCATTTGGTAACGTGAACAAGTAATTTGTTATATCAACAACACGTTCCAGCCGGCCCCAACAAGGCAAAAAAAGCCTACGTCTCTATGGATTTCAGTGCATTTAGCGCAAAATACAGTTAACTCAATGAGGGAAAATCATTAGCCGCCCTGAAGTCCAATTTGGTAGAAATACGACAAAATCCATACAATAGAAACATATTGACATAAATATCTCGGCCCGCGTTATGCAGGATGGACACCCATGATTGAAATATCGCCCCGATGACTTTTGCGAGAACTGCCGTGCTTCAGTACGCCGCAAAAATTTTCGTCGCCTCTTTTTGGCCGGGCCGGTTCTCCGGCGGAAAAAGCGCCATCGCGGCCCTGATGGGCGCTCTGTTGCTGGCCGGGTGCGCGGGGCCATCCAGCTACCATAGGGGCGAAACCGCCTCCCGGCGCGTCGTCATCGACGCCGGCAAGCGCGGCGACGTGGTCATGACCGCCTTGTCCCTGCTCGACACCCGCTACCGGTATGGCGGCGAAAGTCCGGCCGAAGGCTTCGACTGCAGCGGCCTGGTCGCCTATGTGGTCGATCGCGTCGCCGACGAGCGGCTGCCGCACAACTCGGCCAGCATCGCGCAAACCACCCGCCCCGTCAGCCGTGAAGATCTCAAGGCAGGCGATCTGGTGTTTTTCAACACCCAGCACCAGCCTCACTCGCACGTCGGCATTTACGTGGGCGACGGTCTTTTCGTCAATGCGCCGTCCAGCGGCGGGCGCGTGCGCATCGATGCGCTCGACAGCCGCTATTTCGCCAGGCGTTTCGACGGCGCCGGCACTTTTTTCACCGAATAGAGGGCTTGGCGGGGCAAACTCCGGGCTCTCGCATACCCCTTCCGATGCCCCATCGCCAGGGCCGCACAGCTAACAACCTCACACGGATTTCCACATATGCCGGCGCACGGTGGCTGACGCTCAAGGCGCGTTTGCATACTGTTCGGCCAATGCCAGGAACTCTTCCAGCCTGGGATCCACCCCGGTTTCCTCGCGCATGATGCGCGCCGCCCGCGGCGCAATGCTTGCCGCCATGGCCGCATCCAGAAATAGCGTGCGGCAGCGGCGGGCCAGCGCATCCTCCACCGTGCGCGCATATTCATGGCGCGCAGCGAACCGCAGCATGGCTTCGGTGACACCCGCGCATAGCTCGGCATCGGCGCCCGGCAGCGCGCGCACGGCCTCCTCCTCCGAGCCATAGACATCGTACGCCCTGGCGCCGGCCAGGCTGGCGGCGGCGCGCCGCGCCTCGCCGCCGACCAGCATGAGATTTTCCGTCCGGCAAGGCGGCAGCGAAGGCAACAGGCCGGCCGCCTCGCAACGCGCCAGCACATCCTGGGCCATGGCGCGGTACGTCGTCCATTTGCCGCCCGCCACCGACACCAGGCCCGAGGCGCTGACAAGCACGGTATGTTCGCGATTGACGTGGCTGGTGCCGCCCTCGTCGTGCTTGCCGCCGGGCACGACCAGCGGACGCAAACCGGCCCAGACGCTGGTGACGTCGCTGCGCACGGGCGCCCTCGACAAATAGCGGCCGGCCTCGTTCAAGATGAACTCGACCTCGTCATGACCCGCCACGGGTTCCCGCGCAATGTCCATGCGGGGCGTGTCGGTCGTTCCCAGGACCAGCTTGCCCAGCCACGGCACGGCGAACAAGACGCGGCCGTCGCGCGTGCGGGGAACCAGCAAGGCGCTTTGCGAATCCAGGAACGACGCATCGACAACCAGATGCACACCCTGGCTGGGCATGACCAGATCGCCAGCGGTTTGCCCACGCTGCCGGCTGTCCTGCCGGCGCAGCTCGTCCGTCCAGACTCCCGTGGCGTTCACGACGCAGCGGGCGCGAATGGCGAACGACTCGCCGGTCTCGGCATCGCGGCATTGCAAGCCTGCCGCGCGCCCGTTCTCGTAAAGCAGCCGCTCGGCGCTGCAATAATTGAGCAACACCGCACCAAAGCTTGCCGCCGTGCGGGCCAAGGCCAGCGCCAGGCGCGCGTCGTCGAACTGCCCATCCCAATACCTGGCTGCCCCCTTCAAGCCTTGCGAGCGCACACCGGGCAGGCAACGCAGGGTTTCCTCGGGCGACAACAGTTCGGCGCCGCCGATGCGCGCACGGCCGGCCAGGGCTTCATAGAGCTTCAGGCCCATCGTGTAGAACGGCGCCTCCCAGCATCGATAGCCCGGCACGACGAAGGGCAGCGGCGCGGCCAGGTGCGGCGCGTTGCGCAATATGGCGCGCCGCTCGCGCAGCGCCTCGCGCACCAGGGCGATATTGCCCTGCGCCAGGTAGCGCACGCCGCCATGCGCCAGCTTGGTCGCGCGCGACGAGGTGCCCTTTGCAAAATCCAGCGACTCGACCAGCGCCACCGACAGGCCCCGGGAAGCAGCGTCGAGCGCCACGCCCAGACCCGTGGCCCCGCCGCCGACAATCGCCAGATCGTACGGCCCGCCCTGCAAAAGTTCGGCCAGCAATCGGCTTCTGTCCGTCTTGGCGGGCAACGCCCGGGATGCGGTCATAATCGTTATCCAAAAGGCAATCCGTGCCTGTGGTGTCAGGATACCGCCCGGCGCGGCTTGTTCACAAGACACTGGCGCGGCCATGCCGTCCCGGGTTACGCTCTGCCCCATAACATTTTGCATACCGGCGTCACGACACCATGACTTATCTGCTTGCTCTGGATCAGGGCACGTCCAGCTCCCGCAGCATTATTTTCGACGTCCATGGGCACGTGGTGGAGAGCGAGCAACAGGAATACCGTCAACTCTACCCTCGGCCCGGCTGGGTCGAGCACGATCCCCGGGACATCTGGCACACCCAGCTCGAAACCGCCCGACGGGTAATCGTCAAGGCAAAGCTGCAAGCTTCGGACATCCATGCCCTGGGCCTGACCAATCAGCGCGAAACCACCCTGGTCTGGCATCGGCGCACCGGCCAGCCCATCCACAACGCCATCGTCTGGCAGGATCGGCGCTCCGAGCCCGCTTGCGCGGCGTTGCGCGAGCAAGGCATGGAAGAAGCCATTCTCTCCAAAACAGGCTTGCGCATCGATGCTTATTTCTCGGGAACCAAGCTGCAATGGCTGCTGGACAATGTAGCCGGCGCGCGCGAACTTGCCCGCCAGGGCGAGCTTGCCTTCGGCACCGTGGACAGCTGGCTGATCTGGCAATTGACGCGCGGGCAGGTGCACGCCACCGACGCCAGCAACGCATCGCGCACCATGCTTTTCAATGTGCGCGACAACGACTGGGACGCCGATCTGCTCAAGGCCATGAATATCGAGGCCAGCCTGCTGCCGCGCGTCCTGCCATCCAGCGCCCGCTACGGGTCGACCCACCCCGAACTGCTGGGCCATGCCATACCCATATGCGGGGTCGCCGGCGACCAGCAAAGCGCGCTGTTCGGCCAGGCGTGCTTCGAGGAAGGCATGGCCAAGAATACCTACGGCACGGGCTGCTTCACGCTGATGCATACAGGCAGCCGCTTCCAGACCTCGCAAAACGGCCTCATCACCACCCGCACGGCGCAGGCCGGCGCGCAAGTCGAATACGCCCTGGAAGGCAGCGTGTTCGTCGGCGGGGCCGTCGTGCAATGGATGCGCGACGGGCTGCACGCTTTCGAGCAAAGCCGCGACATCGAAGCCATGGCGCACAGTGTGCCCGACTCGGGCGGCGTGGTGCTGGTGCCGGCCTTCAGCGGCCTGGGCGCCCCCTACTGGCAGCCCGATGCGCGCGGTACCATTACCGGGCTGACCCGGGGCTCGACCATGGCGCACATCGCGCGCGCCGCCCTGGAAAGCATTGC
The DNA here is from genome assembly GCF_035555955.1 of Eoetvoesiella sp. Lineage (NCBI taxonomy): Bacteria > Pseudomonadati > Pseudomonadota > Betaproteobacteria > Burkholderiales > Alcaligenaceae > Eoetvoesiella > Eoetvoesiella sp. The sequence goes on from NZ_DATMGA010000036.1 coordinate 11,183, forward strand.
GTTCCAAAGCACCGCCCTATTGCAGGCCATGAACCTGGACGCCGTGGCCGCGGGCGCCGCCGGGCTGGCCCAGGTGCGCGTCGACGGCGGCGCCAGCGCCAACGACCTGCTCATGCAGTTCCAGGCCGACCTGCTGGGCATCCCCATCGTGCGCCCGGCCGTCATCGAAACCACGGCGCTGGGCGCCGCCTGGCTGGCCGGCCTGGGCAGCGGGGTCTATGGCGACCGCCACGAGCTTTCCAGGCTGTGGCGCGCCGACAAGACGTTTACGCCGCAAATCAGCCGCGGCGAAGCCGCCGCGCACATGGAACGCTGGAACCGCGCGGTGGCGCAGACCAGCCTGCCGCACCCTCATCAGGACACGCCATGACATACCGATACTCGAAAATACTCTGCGTGGCCGCCATGGCCTTGTTCGCCACCCTGGTGGCCTTCGGCAACATCACCGACTACGGCACCAATTACGCATTCGTCCACCATGTATTCCTGATGGACAGCATTTTTCCCGATTCAAGCATCCACTACCGCGCCATCGAATCGCCATGGGTACATCACGCGGGATACGTACTCATCATTCTTCTGGAAGCGCTTACCGCCGTGTTCTGCTGGCTGGGCGCCTTCCGGATGCTCCAGGCCATGCGCCTGCCCGCCCGCGCCTTCAACCGCGCCAAGCGCCATGCCGTCATCGGCCTTACACTGGGGTTCCTGACATGGCAGGTGGGCTTCATGTCCATCGGCGGGGAATGGTTCGGCATGTGGATGTCGCCCAAATGGAACGGCGTGCCCAGCGCCTTCCACTTCCTGGCCACCCTGATCCTGGTCTTGATCTATTTGACGCAAAAAGACGGCGAGCTGGATGACTGACACACCAATCGGCACAAACTCGGGCGGCAAGCCGGCGCGCGCGCCGACGAACACCCCCGCGAGCGGCGGCGGATCCAACCTGCAGGCTTCGGCCGCGGCGGCCGGCGCCCCGACCTACGCGCACTGGAACGAGGGCGGCCTCGAACGCCGGGCGCTATGGCATCCGGAAAGCGGCCGCCAGCCGCCCAAACGCATTGTCGTCATCGACGACACCTGTACCGCCGACGCCGCCTTCCGCCTGGCCAGCCAGGGCAGCAGCATGCTGTGGCGCGGCGACTTCCATAACGCCCGGCAGCTTCTGAACGCCGTGGCCCGGCGCATCGACCAGCATCGCCGCAAGCACCTGGCCCGGCATGGCAAGGACAAGGCCGCGCCGGCAACGCCGCAGGAAGCCTTCAACCAGCATCGGCTGGCGCAGTCGCAGCGGGCGAACCTGCTCAACGCCATTCTCATCGAACTGGACGAAGGCTTCGGCATCGGCCTGCACCGCGCGCCCGACGTCAGGCAAGCCTGCCAGGCGGCCCTGGGCCTGGTCGGCGAGCCGCTGCTGCTGCCGCTGCGCGCCTTGCAGGGCATGGTGGGCTCTTTCGAATGGCGCAACAAAGGTGTTGCCGTTCCCGCCCTGCCCGAGCGCATCCACGTCCATTACGGCGTGTTTTCGCCCTTGCGCGGCGAATACATCGACCTGGTGGCCCGGGCGCCGCTGCCGGCCACCGGCGTGGCCGTGGACATCGGAACCGGCAGCGGCGTGCTGGCCGCCGTGCTGGCCGCGCGCGGCATCGCCAAGGTCGTCGCCACCGACATGGACGAGCGGGCCCTGGCCTGCGCGCGGGAAAACATCGCCCGGCTGGGCCTGGAATCGCGCATCGACATCGTGCGGGCCGATTTGTTTCCACCGGGACGCTATGGACTGATCGTCTGCAACCCGCCCTGGCTGCCGGCCCGCCCCACCTCCAGCCTGGAACACGCCATCTACGATCCGGACAGCGCCATGCTCAAGGGCTACCTGAACGGGCTTGCCGCGCATCTGGCCGATCAAGGCGAAGGCTGGCTGATCATGTCCGACCTGGCCGAACACCTGGGACTGCGCCCCGCGGGCTTCCTGGAAGAAGCCATCCACAATGCCGGCCTGCGCGTGCTGGGCCAGCTTGCCGCCAGGCCCCGGCATGCCAAGGCCTTCGATGCCTCCGATCCGCTGCACGAAGCGCGCAGCGCGGAAATCACGTCGCTTTGGCGGCTGGGAATTCTCTGATAAATCGCCGTACTGCCATTACACTAGGGGCTCTCTGGCTGAACGCAAGGCGCCCATATGCTGCAAAAAATCATACTGCCCATCATCGTATTCCTGGTCGTGCTGGCGGCGCTGACCTTCGGCGAGTCCATCGGCCATGAAATGCTGCAATGGCTTTCATACCTCACAGGCATCGCCATCCACAATTTCTCGGACGTGTACTACACCCTGCGCTACTACGCCTCCGCGCATATGTGGAAAATCATCGTCGCCCTGGTCATTACCGTGCCCATCAGCCTCTGGCTCATCCGCAACAAAGGCCGGGACCTGGTCAGGCACACCAGCCAGCGCAAGATCGCCATCGTGCTCGCCCTTTTCCTTGGCTGGCTGGGCGCCCATCGTTTCTACCTGGGCCAGATAGGCTGGGGCGTCGTGTACCTGGTGCTGTTCTATGTGTTCACGCCGCTGGTGGTGGTGCTGAGCCTGATCGACGTCGTGCGCTATTTGTTCATGTCCGACGAGGAATTCCCGCCCGCAAAAGTCTAGGGCTGCTAAAGGTGCAAAGCGCTTGGCAAGGCCCGGCGCGCGCAGCCAGGCCCAGGGCACCCTTGCCGGCCGCCGCCGGCAAGCCACCAACGAATACCCGCGCGGACATAGGCAGCGGCGCCTCGATCGGTTACATTACCGCCATCCCGGCAAACACGCGGCCGATCAGCCCGAACGCCGCCCGCGCGCCGGCAAGAACGATTTCAAGGCGAACCATATGGTCATGATGCTTCCTTTTCTTACCGCCGCCATCGCCCTGTGGCTTGCCCTGATGGGCAAGCGCGGCGCATGCCTGTGGCTGTGGCTATTGACCCTGATCATTTTCGCGGTCTGGTGCCACCAGCACATGACCGGCACATTGCCCATCTCGCTATAACCCGCCATGGCAAATTACTCTACCTTCCAGGGCCACCCCCTTTCGCGCCCCCTCAATTGCCTGGCCCTGGCCGGGCTGTGCGGCGTGCTGCTGTTCGCCTTCGCCTGGCAAATACACTTCAACGAGCCGCCCTGCCCCTTGTGCCTGCTGCAGCGCGCGGCCTTCGCCATGGCCGGCGTGGGCCTGCTGCTTAACATACGGTTCGGCGCCTCGCCCATGCATTACGGCATCACCATCATTTCGGCCCTGGGCGGCCTGTTCGCGGCCGGCCGCCAGGTCCTGCTGCACATCGCGCCGGGCGACGCGGGCTTCGGCGGCCCGTTCCTGGGACTGCACTTTTACACCTGGGCATTCATCGCGTTTGCCGCGCTCATCGTGTTTTGCGGCGTGGTGCTGACCTTCGAGCGTTTTACCCAGCACTATGCGCCGCTGCCGCGCGCCGGCTTTGCGGCCGCCCTCGTCATGTGGCTGTTTCTGCTGCTGACGGCCGCCAACGCGCTGTCGACAACCCTTGAATGCGGCTTCGGCCCCTGCCCCGACGACCCCACCGGATACCTGTGGCTGTCGCCGGGCCCCGGAACAAAATAATCGCGGCCATGTGAATCGCATTACAATACAAGTCACATCGCCACATTGTCATGCCCATGGAAACCAAGACTGCCCGCCTTACCGTTCTGATCGATCCCTACAAGAAAAAAGCATTCGAACAGCTCTGCGCCAGCCAGGACATCACCCCCTCGCAGGTCGTGCGGCAGCTTATCCGCAACTACCTTGCCGAGCACGGCGTCACCTATGGCAGGCCGGCAACCCCGGCCGCGTCAAAAACCCGCGGCGCCAAATAAACGGTCAAACAACCGGCAACACAAGGCTGGAATAGGCGAAGAACCAGCAGGACGGACGCCGCGATGCCCTCGGCCGGCCGGCCCGGCCCGCTGCCGAAGGGCTTCCGCCTCATCCGTGTTCGTAGCCGGTTTCCTCGCGGGCGCGCTCCAAGGCCTGGGTAAACGAAAGCGTCAGGTTGTCGTGCCCCAGCTTTTCGATCAGCCCCATTCTGCCCAGCTTGCGGTGCACCCTGCCGTTGGCCTCGGTAATCATGACCCGTATGCCGCGCCGCTGCATGCCCTGCACGGCGTCTTCCAGCACCTGCAGGCCTGTTGCGTCGATGAACGGCACGCGGCCCAGCCGTATGACGACAACCCTGGGCTCGTGATGCACAGCCGGCAAAGCCGCCTGAAAAGCCCCGATCGCCCCGTAGAACAAGGGGCCGTCCACCGCATATACGTACACCTCGTCGGGTAGCCCCTGAAAGCCGTCGTACGCGAACTCTTTGCGCAGCATGGCATCGGTCTGGCGATTGACTTCGACGCTGCCGGCCATGCGGCGCAGGAAGAACAACATGGCCAGCACGACTCCGATATTGACGGCCACGACCAGATCGGCAAACACTGTAAGCCCGAAAGTGACCAGCAGGATCGCCACGTCCGCGCGCGGCGCGCGCCGAACCATGCGCACGAAATGCCTGGCTTCGCTCATGTTCCAGGCCACCACGAACAAAATGGCGGCCAGCACGGCCAGCGGTACATTGCCGGCATAGGGCGCCAGGAACAGCACGATCAGCACCAGGGTCAAGCTGTGCACGATGCCCGCCAGCGGGCTGTTGCCGCCGTTGCGGATATTGGTGGCGGTGCGCGCGATGGCGCCGGTCGCGGCAATGCCGCCGAACAACGGCGACACGACATTGGCCAGGCCCTGGCCCACCAATTCCTGGTTGGAATCATGGCGCGTGCCCGCCATGCCGTCGGCCACCACCGCCGACAGCAAGGATTCGATGGCGCCCAGCATGGCGATGGCAAACGCCGGCCCGATGAGCTCCACCACCCGCCCCATGGAAACCTCGGGCCATTGCAGGCTGGGCAGGCTGCGGGGAATGCCGCCGAAGGTGCTGCCTATGGTCGCCACGCCTTCGAAGTGAAACATCGACTGCAGCGCGGTGGCCACCACCAGCGCCACCAGCGGGCCCGGCACGCGGCTCATGCGCGGCAGGCGCGACGAAAACACCACCAGCAGCAAGGACAGCACAGCCAGCGCCGTCGTATTCCATTGCAGATGGGGCAGCGCCTGCAGCAAATGCCAGAATTTTTGATGGAAGTGCTCGCCCGTGACGGGAGGCAGGCCGAAGAAATCCTTCCATTGCCCCACCCAGATGATGACGCCTATGCCCGAGGTGAAGCCGATGATGACCGGCCTGGGAATGAACTTGATGACCGCGCCCAGGCGGGTAAGGCCAAACAGCACCAGGATGATGCCCGCCATGAAGGTGGCGATCTGCAGGCCGTCGACACCGTGGTGCTCGACGATGCCCGACAAAATGACGATGAATGCTCCGGTGGGGCCGGCGATTTGCACGCGGCTGCCGCCGAACGCCGAGACCATGAGGCCTGCCACGATAGCCGTGTACAACCCCTGCTCCGGCTTGACGCCCGAGGCGATGGCGAACGCCATGGCCAGCGGCAGGGCCACCACGCCGACGATCACGCCGGCCACGATATTGCGCATCCAGTTATCGGGGCGCAACAACCCGGCCCGGCATGCCTCAAGCAACGCAAACATAAAAATATAAGTCCGCAAATGACCGCGGCGCAGCGCCGCAAGGGATCAGGCTAATTGAAAACTCATTGAATAATCATATGATTCACATATTATTATAATACAAGGCTCATGACCCAAACGTTGCGTGCGCGCCGCGAAAAAAAACTACAATATCGGCTGCTTCATTCACTCCCCCGAGACCAACGTGAGAAAAGTTGTACGCGGCAAACTGCATGGCATTCGTGTAACCGGTGCCGACCTCGATTACCATGGCTCCATTACGCTCGACCCCGACCATTGCGAAGCGGCCGGCATCCTGCCCATGGAATTCGTCGACATCTGGAACAAGAACTCGGGCGCGCGCATCAGCACCTACGTCATCTACGGCGAGCGCGGCTCGCGCTGCTGCATCCTGAACGGCGCGGCGGCCCGCACCTGCCAGCGCGGCGACGAAGTCATCATCTGCAATTCCGTCTACGTGACCGAACACGAAATCGAAGAAATCAAGCCGGTCATTCTTACGTTCCATGCCGACAACTCCGTCGACGAGCGCCTGGGCTACGACGTATCGCGCGACGAACAAGGCCGGCTGGCCTTCAGCATCATCAAGTTCGATTAATCATCCAGGCAATTCATCTCCCTGGACGACGTTCTGCGGCAGCATCAACCACAGCTCGCCAAAACCGGTACAATCGCGACTGCTGGCGCACGCTTCGCAGTATGCGGCCTGCCTGGCTCGTGCATTTCCTATCCGGATGCACGGGTTTACGGGGCAAGCCGCTTGAAGCAACGCCTTCGAATTACCAAGCGCACTAGGGGTGTCGCGTTGTTTCGCGGCTGAGACAGTCCCTTTGAACCTGTGAGATCATCCTCGCGCAGGAAAGCGGCGTACGCAAGAACCGGACAGGGCTTTCGCATCACTCCCCTTCGTCCCGGCCCGCTTGCACTTGTCGTGTCCTGCCATTTTCGTACGGCAAATCATCATGGCAAGTCCCTTACCCTCCATCACCAACCAAGCCCTCACCCCCGTGCCGGCTTCAGGGCGAGTCTTCGGGTGGACCGAGCACGCCTCGCTGTGGTTCAGCCTGGGCGTGGGCCTGCTGGTCATGCAAATCGGCGCCTACCTGGTGCCCTCGGTGGGAACCCGCGACGCCGTGCTCGCGGTCGTTGCCGGATCGCTCATCGGTTCAGGCCTGCTGGCCTGGGTGGCGCGCACGGGATGCCATAGCGGCCTGTCCAGCGCGGGGCTCATTCATTCGACCTACGGCAGCGTTTTCGCGCGGCTGCCGGTATTCCTGAACATTGTCCAGCTTCTGGGCTGGACCACTTTCGAGCTGGTCATCATGCGGGACGGCACCTCGGCCATCCTGCATCGCGCCTTCGGTTTCGAAATCGGCAACCTGACCGGGCTGATCCTCAGCACGCTGTTCTGGGGCGCCGTGCTGATGGCGCTGCTGGCCGGCTCCATGATTACGCTGGTACGCCGTTTCGTCAGCCGCTTCGGGCTGCCGCTGGTCGTGCTTTCCCTGTTGTGGCTCAGCTGGCAGTTCCTGGGACAGGTTCATACCCAGGGCCTGTCCGCCATCTGGAGCCGTCCCGGCAACGGCAGCATGAGCATGTTCACGGCGCTGGATCTGGTCATCGCCATGCCGGTGTCGTGGCTGCCGCTGGTGGCCGATTACGCGCGACATGGACGCAGCGGGCGCGGCGCTCTGGGCGGCACCTGGCTCGGCTACACCGTGGCCAATATCTGGTGCTATGGCCTGGGGGTCATCGTGGCCAGCGTGTCCGAACCCGGCATCGACCTGGTGGGCGCATTGCTGCTGGCGCAAGGCGGTCTGGTGGCGCTGGGCCTGATCCTGATCGACGAGCTGGACAACGCCTACGGTGACATCTATTCGGGTTCGGTTTCGGCGCACAGCATCAAGCCGGGCTGGAGCATCCGCCGCTGGGGCCTGGCGCTGGCCATCGCCAGCACGGCGCTGGCGATGGTATTGCCCATGCACAGTCTCGAACCCTTCCTGCTGGCGTTGAGCTCGGTGTTCGTGCCGCTGTACGGCGTTATATTGGGACGCCTGGGCTTCGGCCAGGCCGCTTCCATGCCGCAGGCCCGCAAAATAAGTGTCAGCGCGGCGCTGGTTTGGCTGGCCGGCATCGCGCTGTACCACGGCCTTGCCCAATGGGCGCCCGATCTGGGCTCGGCCCTGCCGACGCTGGCATTTACCTTCGTGCTGGCCGTTGCGACCCGCCCGCGTCAAACGGCTGCCAGCCCGGCGGCAACGGCTCTGTAATGCCGAAGCCCTGGCAACCAGTGCGAGGCTAGTGAGTTTTTGGCTAATTCGCCTACTTGACTTCGGCGCCTGAACTGCCCATGCGGCGTTGCCCACCCCCGGGATAGCGGCGGCTATCCGGCAAACCCGCCGGCTTCCAGGAACGCCTGTTCCTCGGCCGTGGTTTCCCGCCCCATAGCCTCGTTCCGGTGCGGAAAACGCCCGAAGCGCCGAATGATGTCGTAGTGCTCTTCGGCCCATTTCAGGTTGTCGCGCGCATGCGCCCTGTATAACTCCACCGAGTATTCCTGGTCGGCCAGCACTTCGGAATGCATGAACGGCAAATACACGAACGGCCTGAGCGTATCGTCGATTTGCTCGATTTGCCCGGAGCCGATGATGCCCCGCGCATAGTGGCGGGCCAGGCTGTCGGTGGCGAACATATGCGCCGAGCCGCGAAAGCAATTGCGCGGAAACTGATCCAGCAGCAGCACCAGGGCCAGCCCGCCGTGCGGATCGTCGCGCCAGCCGTCTTTTTCCCGGCGGGCCACGGCAAAATGCAGATCCGTAAAACGCCGGCGGAACTCGGCGTCGAATTCGTCGTTCTTGGCAAACCACATTTTCGGCCCCGCATCACGCCAGAACTGCACGACGGCGGCGGCTTCCGGATGCTTGTTCAAAGCGGAAAACGACGTTCCTTCCATATCTGTATCCATGAGTGTGAAATCGTTGATGGCGTGCGTTGCATCCGGCTGCGCAACAGCCTGGCCCCGCGTCATTTTCCGTCCACTATATAACAATCTTTTCTTTCCGCACCTGCGCCGCGAAGACCTTAAATAAAATCGCCCGGAATCCTGAGATTCCGGGCGATTGCCGCGGGAGGCGGCCGGCTAGCCTTCAATGCCAAGCCTGCCGGCCCCGGTCACACCTGGCGGGCAAGGCCCGCCCGGCGCACACCGGCGTCAGGTGCTACGCCTTAGAAGCGCGTCTTGACATACAGCATGCCCGCATGGTCGGTGTTGCCGTCGCCGAACTGGCCGCTGTAGCTCAGCCCCATCGAGGTCAGCCGGCCCACGCTGGCCTCCAGCCCCGCATCCACCACCGCCGCGTTGCGCGCAATCGGCGCCCCCGCCACCCGGAACGTCGCCCCGCTACCCTGGATGAACGCCAGCTTGCGATCCGGCGTCGTGTCCCCCGACGCATGCCGCCAGCCCAGCCCCCCGAACACCGTCACCGACTTGTCCGCCCCCCACGCCAACTGCGTCTTGCCCCGCAGCCCCAGCGTGAACGTCGTCACCGAGTCGGTCTGGCTATTGCCGCTCAAGGCCGCCGCCCCGCCCGACTCGCTAAAGCCCTGCGTGTGCTGATTCAGCCACGCCAGCCCCGCGTACGGCTCGAGCACGCTGTGCGCCCCCACCGGCAGCGCATACCCCAGCTCCGTGAACACCTGCGTGGCATTGCCGTTGTAGTCGGCCCGCAGCGTCTGATTGCCGCCCACCGTCACCGTGCGCCGGCTGTCCACCTTGTTCCAGGTGTAG
>NZ_DATMGA010000037.1:0-14821 GCF_035555955.1 Eoetvoesiella sp.
GGCGGGTATTTCGTGGCGTATTCGTCCTGGCGCGACGTGTTCTACGTGAACGTCCCGCTCGGCGCGGCGATTTTCCTGCTGGCCTGGCGCTTTATTCCGCACGATGCGCCGTCCAGGGGCAGCGTATCCAGGAAGATGGACATACAGGGGATCGCGCTTCTGGGGCTCAGCCTTTTGGCGGGCATGCTGGCGGCCACCATACTTGGCGAGAGGCGGGGCGGGGAAGACCTGGCCGGATTCGCGGTTTCGCTGCTGGTGGCCCTGGCGGCGCTGTTCTGCTTCTTCCGCCATATTCGCCGGACGGACACGCCCTTCATCCAGCCCCGGCTGATCTACGGCCCCAATTTCGGAACCGTCAACCTCGTAAACATGATCTACAGCGGCTTCGTCATAGGCGGAATGGCGTTGGCGCCGCTGTATGCCACCAACCGGTACGGCATCGACGCGGTGGGTTCGGGAACGCTGCTTACCGCGCAGGGCGCGGCGGCGATGATCTGCTCGCTGACGGCCGTCGTGCTGCTGCGCAGAACGGGCTACCGGCTGCCGCTTTACGTGGGCAGCGCCATCACCATTGCCGGGCTCGTGCTGCTGGCGCTGCCGCCGGCGATGGGTATCAGCCCCTATGCCTGGCTGGCCTTCGCGGCCTTCCTGGTGGGGGCCGGCAACGGAACCATCAACCCCTCCATGCGCAATGCCGGCCTGCAACTGGCGCCGGAATCTTCATCCATGCTGGCGGCGCTGCGCACCTTGTCGCTGCAGATCGGTGCGATCGCCACGATTTCGGTGGTCGCCGCCATCCTGGCGCATCAGACCGACATGGGGCGGATCCTGGCCTGGGTGTATGCCTCGCTGGCCGTCATCAGGCTGGTGGCGCTGGTGCTGGTAAAGCGGGTGCCCGAGCAGCGCGGCTCCTGGTAACGCCGCAACCCGATCCGCGGACGGCCGCGGTGAAAAACTCCGGCCCAAGGGCCGGATGACCTTGGGCTGACGTTTGAGGCTTGCGCTTTGGCGTGTGGTCAAAGCGTTTCGGCCGCCACGATCTCCTTCCTGCCCTCCGCGCTTTCCCGGGCTTCCTCGTCGGTGATCTTCTTGACCAGGGCGCGAAAAAGCCCCAAGGCCCGGTCGGCGCGGATGGGAATCATCTTGAAGTCGGGCTTCAGGTCCAGGCTGCGCGATTGCGCGGTGATCATCGTGCGGTCTTCCTCGAAGGCCGTCACGATGCTTTGGTGAATGGACGCGGTGACCTCGGGCTGGTCGATGGCGAAGTTGTGCGGGTGGCAGAAGAAGTAATGCGTGGAGTGCTCGGTTTCGGGCGTCAGGGCCTGGCAGCCATGGAATTCCGCCGCGTTTACTCGCTTGCCTTCCGCGGCGCCGGTGCCTACGGGCGCCATGCCCGAGTCCATCAGGAACAGGCCGGGCAGGACGAAGTCGTATTTGTTCCAGCGATCCACCTTGCCATCGTAGTGCTTGACCTTCTGCACAAAGGGCGGGGCTTCGATATCCATGGCCCAGCGCGTGATGCGCACCCCGTTTTCCAGCGGCTCGATTTCCGCCTGCGTTTCCGCGTAAGCCGCCGGCCCGCCCAGGGTGTTGGGATGGACGTAGGGCAGGTGGGCCAGGTCCAGCAGGTTGTCGGCGATCAGCAGGTAATTGGTGTCGTAATGCGTATAGCCTTCCAGGTGGCGCCAGGCGGGGTCGTTCATCCAGTGCGTGTCGGGAATCAGCGCGGGATCGGCGCGGGCCGGGTCGCCCATCCAGATCCACAGCCATTTGTGTTGCTCGATGATGGGGAAGGTGTTGACGCGGACCGAGTCGGGGATGCGGTCCTGCCCCGGAATTTCCACGCAGGCGCCGGCGTTGTCGAACCTCAGCCCGTGGTACATGCAGCGCAGGAAGTCGCCTTCGCGGCGCCCCAGGGAAAGCGGGGCGCCGCGGTGACAGCAGCGGTCTTCGAATGCAACGGGGCGTCCGGCGCTGTCGCGCCACATGACGATGGGCACGCCGATGATGGTACGCGCGATGAAGTCGTCGGCGGTGACTTCGCTGGCCCAGCCCGCCACATACCAGCAATTCTTGATGAACATCTTCGTCTCCTTGTCGATCTTGCGTCCGCACTCCCGGCGGCGCTGTCCGGTCAAGATAGACGGGGGAAATTCATGCGTCAATTCCATGGCTTGCATCAATATCATGCATTTATTGCATGATATATGGCGGTTCTTTAACGCATGCTTTCGGGCAGCTCCAGGAATGTTTCCTTGACCAGGCCGCGCAGCCACATGATGGCGCGGTCCTGATGAAAACGCGGGTGCCAGTATTGCCGCAACGAAAATTTCGGCAGGGCGATCGGCGGTTCGAATACCTTTACCAGGTTGTGGCGCGCAAAGACGCTGCCCAGGGATTGCGGGACGGTGGCCAGGAACTCGGGGTGGTGATCGAGCAGCAGCGGCACGAACAGGAAGTGCGGGGTCGTGAAGGCGATGTTCCGCTTGATGCCGGCGTCTTCGACCACCGAATCGTAGGCGCGTCGGCTGCGGCTGGAAAGCGTTATGGCCACATGAGGCATGCGGCAAAACTGTTCCAGCGACAGGGTGTCGCCCAGTTCGGGGTTTTTCACGCTGGCGATGGTGACGAACGGGTGGGTGAACAGTTCTTGCTGGTATAGCCCTTCGGGGGCGTTCATCACCGAGCCCAGCACCAGGTCGGCTTCGCCCGAGGCCAGCGTGGCTTCCATTTGCTGGGGCGGAACCTGCAGGGTATGAAGCGAACAATGGGGCGCCACTTCCTTGAGCCGGCTTAGCAGCGGCGGGATGAAGACCAGCTCGCCCATGTCGGTCACGCACAGGCTGAAGGTGCGCCGGGCCTGCGCCGCGTCGAACTGCGCCTGCGACAGCACCCGGTTGCGCACCGCGTCGATGATGGCGTGGATATCGGCCGCCAGCGCCTCGGCCTTGGCGGTGGGGGTTACGCCGCGGTAGCTTTTGATGAACAGCGCATCGTCGAAGAAGGCGCGCAGCCGGGCCAGCGAATGGCTCATGGCGCTTTGCGTGATGCCCAGGGTCTGGCCCGCCCGCGTGACGCTGCGTTCGCGCAGCAGCGCGTCGAACACCACGAGCAGGTTGAGGTCCAGATTGTTTATGTCATGAGCACTATTCATGAAATACATTCCTGACATGGGATTGCGGGATGTTACCCGCGCTCCTAAGCTTTCCGCAAGCCGCAATCCTTCCATCCAATAAAGCGGCGCACAGGAGACGACAATGCATTTGAAAACCACGCTGGCCGCGCTCGCGGCCTGTCTGGGCGCCGCGCTATGCGCGCCTTCCTTCGCCGACATTACCGTTGGCCTCACCCTTTCGCTGACGGGGCCGGGTTCTTCACGAGACCTGCGTTTCAAAAGCCCGCTTCCTTGGCGGTGTCTCGTGCATAATTCCATTACCTGCCGATGGCGGCGCGCTTCCCGCGCGCCGCCTTCCTCTTCGGCGGGCCCACAGGAGGGGAATCATGCAAAGCCTTTATCAAAAATGGCTGCTGCCGGCCGGGCTGGCGCTGGCGTTGCTGGCGGGACAGGCCGGCGCCAAAGAGCCGCCCGCCCAGGCGCCGTCGGCAAAAACGGACACAACGGCAGGGCAGCCTTCACAAGCCGCCTCGGCGGATCCGGCTTCGCCCGCCGTGCGCGTTGAAACCCTGATGCGCAGCAGCGCGTCGTGGGACGGCAAGCCGTACGCGTCGTATCCCTCGGGTCCTCCCGAGCTGACCGTCCTGAAAATCACCATTCCTCCGCATTCGGCGTTGCCCTGGCACACCCACCCCATGCCCAACGCCGCCTACGTGCTGTCGGGCGAACTGACTGTGCAGAAAAAAGCGGACGGCCGCGAACAGAAACTGACGCCGGGCCAGGTGCTGCCCGAAATGGTGGGCGAGCTGCACCGCGGCATAACCGGCGACAAGCCTGTGGAACTGATCGTCTTTTATGCAGGAACCAAAGGCATGCCTTTGTCCCAGCATTAAGATTTCGGTTTTTTCGAGGGGGGGCGGTATCGAGGTTCAGCCCGCCAGCCGGCATGCCTGCACAGCGAAGAGCTATCATGGTTGGCAATGAGGATGAACAACAGCCTTTGACTTGAAGGAGAACGAAGATGGATCAATCGATGTATCCCGCCGCGACCAGGGAACTGGCCAAGCAAAGAACCGAGCTGGCGCCGGACACCATGGCGGCTTTCCGGGCTTTCAGCGCCAGCGTCTTTGCCGAGGGCGCGTTGTCGAAGAAGAACAAGCAGCTCATTGCCGTTGCCGTGGCCCACGTTACGCAGTGCCCTTATTGCATACGCGGCCATACCGAGGCCGCGCTCAAGCAGGGCGCCACCGACAAGGAAATCATGGAAGCCATTTGGGTTGCCGCGGAAATGCGGGCGGGCGGGGCGTTTGCGCATTCCAGCCTGGCCCTGGACACCATCAACCACGTGCACGGCCAGTCGCAGGGTTGAATCAAGAACACCCTTGACGATGGGGGCGGGCCCGGCGGCGCTTGTGAACCAGCAGCGCGCAAAATACCAGGCCGGCGGCGAGGCTGGTATAGCCGCTGTACATGACAAGCCCCAGCCCCCAGCCCCTCCAGGCCAGCAGCGCGGCCAGGGCCAGCAGAAGAAAGCCGGCGCCCGCCGCGCGCAGCCATATCGTGGTTCGGCGCGGCAGGCTGCGGTCGAAAAGTTCGTCCTGCTGGCGTTGGGTGGCGCATGCCAGGGCGGCGAAGCCCGCCAGGCACAGTAGTAGCGACAATGCGTGGATCATGCTTCGCCCGGAGCGGGGTCGGCCGCCGCGCGCCGCGATTCGCTCTTCGCGACGGCGGGCCGCACGCGCCGCGTGTGCCGGGCCGTGCGCACGGCCAGCACGGCATGCAGCGCCGCCAGGGCCCAGCACGTCAAGTCCATGCCCGCGAACACCCAATCGCCGTTCGCCAGGCTATGCCATAGCGGCCGCGAGGTCGTGAGGGCGTTCAATACCGGCAACAGCGCCAGCAGCGCGGTTGCCGTCCAAAGCTGTTCGACCCAGGCGGCTTTGGACGGGCGCAGCATGGCATGCACGAGGGCGGTGGCCCAAACCACGAAGAAGACCTGGATCTCGCTCGAGGCCCTGTCGGGAAGACCGACCGGCAGCAAACGGTTGCCCCACAGGAAGGCGGCCATGGCGATCGACAGGCCGGCGATGCTGGCGATGTTCAGCTTTTCGACGAGCCTCAGGCCGAAGTAGGGCCGGTCGGGGTCGGGCAGTTTTTGCCGCCGCTTGACGGTCCATAGCACCAGGCCCGTGCCCACCATGGCCGTGCCGGCCAGGCTGACCAGGAAGTACAGCCAGCGTGTCGCGGTGTCGCTGAAGCGCCCAAGATGCAGCGCATACAGGACGCCGCGTGTTTCAGCGGCGGGACCCACGTGGTCGTGCGTTTCGAGCAGCTTGCCGCTGCTGCCTTCGAAGAGCAGGTATTGCGGGCTCATGGAAACCCGGCCCTCCTCGCCTCTGGAGATGCTGACGCGCGAGGCGGCGTCGTTGGGATTGGTGACGGTGACCGTGGCGATATTGCCGCTGCCCCAGCGCGCCTGGGCC
Organism: Eoetvoesiella sp.; assembly: GCF_035555955.1. Lineage (NCBI taxonomy): Bacteria > Pseudomonadati > Pseudomonadota > Betaproteobacteria > Burkholderiales > Alcaligenaceae > Eoetvoesiella > Eoetvoesiella sp. The sequence continues at coordinate 5,599 of NZ_DATMGA010000037.1, forward strand.
TGCCGCACCATGTCTTCGATGGAGGCCAGGGCGTGCGCTTGTCCCGTGGCCTTGTCGGGCTGCAGGAAGGCGCTGAGTTCCGCCCTGAGCTGTTGCCGTTCGGTCGGGGTGTGGATGGCCAGTTGCTGTCCCCAGGGCATGTACAGCGCCATCAAGGTCACCAGGCCGGTATAGGTGATCATGAGGTGGAAGGGCAGGCCGAACACCGACAAGGCGTTGTGCGCGTCCAGCCACGACCGCTGCCCCTTGCCCCAGCGGAACGTGAAGAAATCGATGAAGATCTTCTTGTGCGTGATGATGCCGCTGATAATGGCCACCAGCATGAACATGGCGGCCAGGCCGGCCAGCAGGCGGCCCCATACGATGGGCAGGTAATAGAACTGGAAATGGAAGCGATAGAAGAAGTCGCCGCCCAGTGTGTCGCGGGCGTCGATGGCCTTGCCGGTGGCGGGGTCGAAACGCCCGTCCTCGAAGCGGCCGCCCGGCCCTCTTTTTGTGCGCCAGAACGCATAGACGCTGTTGCTGCGCGCATCGGGCAGCATCAGGCTCCATTGCGGGCTGTCGGGAACCATGGTCTTGAGTTCGTCGGCGACGCGCTGGGCCGCCAGGGCGAGGTCGGGGGCATGGACCTGAGGCGCGAGCTCGGGCCGCATCCATTGCGAGATCTCTTCCCTGAAGTACGACACCGTGCCGGTCAGGAACATGGCGTAAAGCACCCAGCCCAGCAGCAGGGCCACCCAGGTGTGCAGGCTGGACATGCTCTGGCGCAGGCCGGGCGTCGCGTCGCGGCGGATGGAGTTGCCTGGTTTCACGAAATACCTGCCTGAAGCCAGATGGGCAAGGCGGCCAGCAGCAGCGGGACGGCGGCCACCAGCAAGCCCGCCCAGGCCCGCCGGGCGCTGCTGGCGGCGAATACCCAGATGACGGCGCCGGCATAGATAACAAAGCTGGCCAGCATGCCGGCCAGCACCGCCTGCGGCTTGCTGACGGGCAGCGCCAGCGGCGCAATGCTGCCCAGCGCCGCGAGCCCATAGCCGCCGAACAGCGCGGCCGCGATGCGGGACGCGACTGGGGCGGCGTGGCGAACCCTGTGCATCAACCTATTCATATGTGCCTTGCCTGATGTTTGCGGACTGGAAGCCGACCAAGACCGATTGCATGATGGTACGCCCCGCCGCATTGGCAGCAAGGCTGCCTCAGCTCGTGCTTCTCGCCCGTGAGGTTGCCTGTATTGGCGCATGGCGCCGCGTTTTTGCCGGCGACAGCCAAGTGGCGACCCGGATTTGATAATAACAAAAACAAGTCGCATTTGTATTATTTCGGAGGAGGGGCGGCGGTATGGATCCAGGGCTTCGAGCTTGCGGGCTTGCGGGAAATCAGGCCCGCTTCGGGTAATTACTAGAAACTTTTGTAAGCAAAAAATGCTCTACTGCATGCCTGCGGCGTGTTTTTCGTGCGGCGCGTCGCAGTGCCGCCTGTGCCGGCAAGACGCTCGCCGCGGCTTGGTGGCCGATGGCGCGGAACCTGTTTGTGAAGGCTCCAGAGGCCGGAGGAGAACTATGGATCTTGAAGGAGGGGAGCCGGCCGCGCCTGTGCCGGATGCGGTCCGGCTGGCAAAAACCTATCGATTGTGGGACGAGCTGGCGGACATGGACGCGGCGGCCATCGATCAGGCCCGCACTTATCTGCTGCAGGGGTTGTGCAATCTGGCCGGGGCCGATAGCGCTTCCTGGGTGGGCGCGGTGCGCATGGCCGACTCACATTCGGCCGATCCGGTGTATGGCTGGCGGCCCAGGCTGATTCATCATTTGGATACCTCGCCCCGGCTGCGCGAGGTCGCGCAGCAGCAGCGGCGCCTGCTGGAAACCGGCAAGGTGGACGAAACCACGCTGCGCAATGTCGAGGCGGCCGGCCGGTTCCGCACCCATAGGCTGGTGGATATCGTGCCGCCTGAATGGTTCGAGGGCGAATACTACCGGTCTTATTATCTGGCGCTCGGCCGCCGGGACGCCATCTGGGCTGGGGTGCCGGTCAATGCGGATACCGAAATCTATTTCGGCTTGTATCGCAGCCATCGGGAGCCGGGGTTTTCACCGGAGGATCGCGACGCCGTCGCCTATGCCCTACGCGGCTTGCGCTGGTTTCATCGCCAGCAGATGCTGGGCCATGGGCTGCTGCTGTCCAATTCGCCCCTGACGCGCGCCGAGAACGCCGTTCTGCAGGGCTTGCTGCGGGGGCTGTCGGAAAAGCAGATCGCGGCCGAAGTCGGGCAAAGCCCCAACACCACGCATGAGTACGTGACCCGCATATTCCGCAAGTACGCGGTGCACAACCGGGCGGCCTTGATGGCGCTATGGCTCGGGCGCGATCCGTCGTTGCAGGGGGCGGACTCGGCGTAATCTTCCTGATTCCAGGGTAATGGCGCTTGTTGGTCGGTAGATGCGGGCATATTGGCTGCGTAATCCCTCTGTTTAGAGGGTTACAGCATATTGGTAGCCATCGGCATAATTATGTGAACGTTTGTTTCACACTTGCCGCTCATTACAACAATCACCGATACGGAGCCTCACCATGAACAAGAAACCCCCCGCTGGGCATCCTGCAATGCTGGATGCCCATGGCGTAATGCGCCGGCGCCTGCTGGGTACGGCTTTGGCGGCGTCGACCACGCCTTTCCTGCTTGCCGGCTGCAACGGCGGCGGCTCATCCGACACTGCCGAACTGGCCGGGTTGACGGGCGGCCAGGGGCTCATGGGCGCCAGCTCGGGCAGCTCTACCTTCACGGTTCAGGACCGCAAGATCATGCTCAATGGTTCGGAATTCTTCGCCAAGGGCGTGTGCTATTCGCCCGTGCCCATCGGCGGCGATGCCGGCATACCTCCCGGCGGCGACTTTTTCTCCGACTTCTGGGAGCCCATCTTCACGCGCGATTTAAGCGTGCTGCAGGGCATGGGCTGCAATACAGTGCGCCTGTATATGGTGTCGCCCTGGGCAACTCCGTGGGATTCCAATACTGCCCGCCAGTACCACACCAAATTCATGGATGCTTGCGCCGACAAGGGCATTTATGTATGGCTTGCCTATCCCATGACGCCCGATCAGGCCATGAGCTCCACCGATCGTCCCCGCATCGAGCAGGGGTTTCAGTTGCTGTGCGAAGAGCTGGGCACCCACCCGGCGCTCATCGGCTTTATCATCGGCAATGAAGCCGACAACGATACAACCGCCCCGAACCCGGATTTCTGGGCCTGGATAGACGGCCTGGCCGAAAAGGTCAAGGGCTGGGCGCCGACCAAGCTGACCAGTTGCGCCGTGCATGACGTGCCCACCATCATTGACGACATGGTCAACCCCAATATCGGCAAGGGCATGCCCCACATGGACGTCATCGGCCTGAACTCGTACCGCGGCACGCAGACCAGCGGCTTCGACACCATGTTCACCGACTACGACGCCAAATTCAAGACTACCAACCTGCCCGAGCGTCCCTTCCTGGTCACGGAATTCGGCTGCCCGGCCTCGACCCGCCAGGGCTCCACCCCCGTCGAGCTGCCCGACAACGCCAAGGCCCAGGCCGACTACATCGAAGCGCACTGGAAAGACATCGTCAGGAATCACGGCCTGAACCTGTGCTCCGGCGGCTATTTGTTCGAGTGGTCGGACGAATGGTGGAAAGCCGGCCACCCCACGGAACACAACGGCCATTCCTCCTGTGGTGTTCCTCAATTTCCGGGTGGATGTCCGGACGAAGAATGGTACGGCATCAACAGCATCGCGGTGGGCAACAAAGACGACGGCACGCCCAGGCCGGCGGCCGACCCCGTTACTGCGGAGACCCGGGATGGCAAAACCGTTTATGTCCACCATCCCGACATCCTTACCCAGCGCGCGGGTGTGGAGCGCCTGAAAACCCTCTGGTCTGCATAAGTTCCGATACGGCTTTCAAGCCGTAAGCCTTTCGCGGAGCACGGGTTTACCCAAATGCGGGGGCCGCCAATTTTGGCGGCCCTTGTGTTTTTCGGTCGTGGCAACTGGATGAGTTCGAGCCGATCGGCTTAAGGGGAAACCATGTATTGACAAGCCCCGTGCCGTTCTTTCACAATTTAGTTGAAATTTTCAACTAAATTTAACGGCAAGGGTTGTGGGTGATGCAGGCCTGTATGGGCCAGTTGATATTGCTTGAATAGTTCAACTAATGATAGCCATCATATAGCTATTTTCACCCATCGCCAACTTGATGCAAACAAAGAATAATTTGGGGTTGATTGGCCGTGAGCGCACTCCAAATCCGCAGTATCCGCCCCGCCCACCCGATGGAGACAAAACATGTTTAAAAAAGCGATAAAACCATTGATCGCCGGCATCATGCTGACGGCCGCCTCAATGGCTTTTGCGGCCCCGAACAGCGACAAGAACGTATTGCGCATGGTGCCCCAGGCCGACCTGAAGGTGCTGGATCCCATCTGGACCACGGCCTTCGTCACGCGCGATCACGGCTACATGATCTACGACACGCTGTTCGGCGTCGACGTCAAGGGTGACGTGCATCCGCAAATGGTGGACACCTACAGCAAAAGCCCGGACGGCATGAAATGGACATTCACCCTGCGCGACGGACTGGCATGGCATGACGGCAAGCCTGTGACCACCAAAGACGTCATTCCTTCGCTGAAGCGTTGGGGGCAGCGTGACGGCCTCGGGCAAAAAATGCTGGCCGCCGTCGATAAATTCGAGGCCGTCGACGACAAGACCTTCACCATCACGTTCAAGAAGCCCTTCGGCATGGTGCTCGAGGCCTTGAGCAAGCCGGCTTCCAGCCCCCCGTTCATCATGCCCGAACGCGTCGCCAACACGCCGGCCAACCAGCAGATCAGCGACTACACCGGGTCGGGGCCTTATATTTTCAAGAAAGACGAATTCCGCCCCGGCGAAAAAGTCGTCTATGTCAAGAACACCAAGTACGTGCCGCGCAAGGAAGCCCCGTCGGGAACAGCGGGCGGCAAGAACGTCTACGTCGATCGCGTCGAGTGGATCATCCTGAAAGACGGCCAGACCCAGGCCAACGCGCTGATCAACGGCGAAGTCGACATGCTGTCGTGGACGCCGCCCGAGCAATACGCGACGCTCAAGGCCAACCCCAAGATACAGATGCTCAGCCCAGTTCCAAAGGGTTCGTACGCCATGCATCTGAACCATCTCATTCCGCCGTTCAACAACCCCAAGATATCGCAGGCGGCCATCATGAGCATCAATCAGCTGGCGCTGATGCGCGCGCAACTGGTGAACAAGGATCTCTACAACACCTGCACATCCATCTACCCATGCGGCTCCACCTATGCCACGGACAAAACGTCGTATTTCACCGGCAAGCCGCAATTTGAAAAGGCCAAGGCGCTCCTGAAGGAAGCGGGCTACGACGGTACGCCCATCGTGCTGATGAACCCTTCCGATTTCACGCTGCTTAACAAGTTCCCGGTGGTATTGGCGCAATTGCTGCGCCAGGGCGGCTTCAAGGTCGATCTCGTTTCCATGGACTGGCCGTCGCTGCTTGCGCGCCGCGCCAAGAAGGACCCGGTCGACAAGGGCGGCTGGAACATTTTCGTCACAGGCTGGGGCGCTTCAGACACCATGAATCCGCTGTTCTTCGCGCCCATGACCGGCAACGGCGAGAAAGGCTGGTTCGGATGGGCCACCGATCCCAAGCTGGAAGACCTGAAAGGCCAGTTCCTGGCCACCATGGATCCGGTCAAGCGTAAAGAGCTGGCTCAGGCCATCCAGACGGAAGTCTTCGACTACGGCCTGTACGCGCCGCTGGGCGAGTCCACCAACTTCACGGCAGTGCGCAAGGGCGTGGTCAGCGGCCTGGTAGATTCGCCGGTTTCCGTGTTCTGGAACATCAAGAAGAACTAAGATGTTCGTGCTTCTGGCCCGCCGTATTCTGGCAACCGTCCCGGTGCTCGTCATTGTGGCGCTGATCGTGTTCTTGATGTTGCGCCTGGCGCCGGGCGATCCGGCTGCCGTCATCGTGGGCAACAGCGGCACTTCGGCGGACATCGCCCGTGTCCGCGCGCAGTTGGGGCTGGATGCTTCCTTGCCCGTGCAGTTCGCCCATTGGGTCGGCCAGCTGGCGCACGGCAACCTGGGCGAGTCCTACTTCATGAAAATGAAGGTGACCGACCTCATCGCGCAGCGCATCGAACCCACGGTTTCCCTGTCGGCGCTCACACTGGTCATCACCATTCTGCTTGCGATACCGCTGGGGGTGGTGGCCGCGTGGCGCCACGGCGGCTGGCTCGATCGGCTGCTGATGGGGTTTTCGGTGCTGGGTTTTTCCATTCCCTCGTTCGTCATCGGCTACCTGATGATCTGGGCGTTCGCCCTGCATTGGCACTGGTTTCCGACCCAGGGCTATGTGCGCTTCAACGATGGCTTTTGGGGGTGGCTGCATCATTTGGTCCTGCCGGCCATCACCTTGTCCATCATCTACGTGGCGCTGATCGCGCGGGTGACCCGCGCGGCCGTGGCCGAAGCGCTTACCGAAGACTACATCCGCACCGCGCGCGCCAAGGGCGTGTCCGAGCTACGTGTGTTGCTGCGGCATGCCCTGGCCAATGCGGCCATTCCCATCGCCACGGTCATCGGCATAGGCGTGGCCCTGCTGATCGGCGGCGTGGTCGTCACCGAAACGGTGTTCGCCATCCCCGGGCTGGGGCAGCTTACGGTGGATGCCGTGTTGTCGCGCGACTTTCCGCTCATCCAGGCGATTACGCTGTTCTTCTCGGTGATCTACGTCATCATCAACCTGCTGGTCGATCTGAGCTATCTGGTGCTCGATCCACGCGTGCGTTACTAAGGCCGAACAATTGAAAACCATCGACGACGCCGTCGCGGCAAGCGTTCCTCCGCCGTCCGGCATGCATGACGACGAGGCGCTGCTCCGGCCCAGGCGCAGACGTTCCCTGATGCGCCGCGTGCTTGCGAACTGGTCGGTCCGCATCGGCGGCGCCGTATTGCTGATCCTGATCCTGATGGCCATTTTCGCGCCCTGGCTCGGCACCATCGATCCCCAGGTCATGGACCCGGCCAACGGCAATCTGCTGCCGGGCACGCGGGCGGAATTCATGACCCTGGCCGGCGACACCTTCAATCATTTGTACATCATGGGGTCCGACAGCCTAGGCCGGGACATCTGGAGCCGCACGCTGTACGGCGCCCGCATTTCGATCACCGTGGGGCTGGCCGTGGCAATGCTGGCGGTATTCGTCGGCATACTCATCGGGCTGCTGGCCGGATATTTTCGCCGCCTCGACGGCGTGATCATGCGCATCATGGACGGCGTCATGGCCATTCCGGGCATCCTGTTCGCCATCAGCCTGGTGGCCTTGTTCGGCGGCACGCTCACCACGGTCATCGTCGCCATCGCCATCCCCGAGATTCCGCGTGTCGCCCGCCTGCTGCGATCGGTGGTGCTGACCGTGCGCGAAGAACCCTACGTCGAGGCCGCCATCGCCCTGGATACGCCCACCTGGAAGGTACTGCTGCGGCACATCCTGCCCAATGCGGTGGCGCCGCTCATCATCCAGGGCACCTTCGTGTGCGCGGCGGCGATTCTCGTCGAGGCCATTCTTTCCTTCCTGGGCGTCGGCCTGCCGTCGGAAATGGCGACCTGGGGCAACATCATGGCCGACGGCCGCGCGCAGTTCAATCAATATCCCCACGGCGTGCTGCTGCCGGGCATCTTCCTGAGCCTGACCGTGCTGGCGGTCAATATATTCGGAGACGGCCTGCGCGACGTGCTCGACCCCAAATTCAACAAGCGAGGGGGCGAAGCATGACCCTGCAAACCACCGTCGCGTCCAGCGTGCTGTCCATCGACGATCTCACGATTTCCCTGCCGGCGGGGGCCGACCGCCGCCATGCCGTGCGGCATGTCTCGTTCGACGTTGCTCCCGGAAAAGTCGTGTGCCTGGTCGGCGAGTCGGGTTCGGGGAAGTCCGTGATCGCCGGTGCCGTCATGGGCCTGTTGCCCGACGAGGTCCGGCCCCTGGCCGGTTCGATCAAGCTGCAGGGCGAGGAACTGATCGGGGCGTCGTCGGACAAGCTGCGCCGTTTGCGCGGCACGTCCATGGCCATGGTGTTCCAGGAACCCATGACGGCGCTGAACCCGGTCATGACCTGCGGCGCCCAGGTCGATGAAATGCTGTCGCAGCACGTGGCCATGACGCCCGCGCTGCGCAAGGCCAGGATTCTTGAGATCTTTCGCCATGTAAAGCTGCCGGATCCCGAACGCGTCTTCGCTTCCTACCCGCACCAGTTGTCGGGCGGGCAGCGCCAGCGCATCGTCATCGCCATTGCCCTCATCCTGAAGCCCGCGCTGCTCATTTGCGACGAGCCCACCACGGCGCTGGACGTCACCACCCAGGCGGAAATCCTCAGGCTCATCCTGGAGCTGCAGAACGAACACGGCACGGCCGTGCTGTTCATCACCCACGACTTCGGCGTGGTCGCCGAGATCGCCGACGAAGTCGTCGTGCTGCAGTTGGGCGACATGGTCGAGAAAGGCTCCAAGCTGGATGTGCTGACCAAGCCGCGCGAGGCCTACACCAGAATGCTCCTGGGGGCCGTGCCCGAGCTGAGCGCCCCGCAGCGCCCGCCCCTTGGCGATGCGGCGCCGCTGCTGGACGTGCGCGATCTGTGCAAGACCTATAAAACAGGCAGCTGGCCCGGCCGGCGCCGCCTGGTCCAGGCCGTTCGCGGCATCTCCCTATCGATCCGGCCCGGCGAGACGCTGGGCATCGTCGGCGAATCGGGTTCGGGCAAGTCCACCGTAGCGCGTTGCATCGCGCGCCTGATCGACCCGACGTCCGGCGATATTCTGTCGGGTGGCCACTCGTTCGCGCGGCAGGACGTCAAGCACCTGTCCGCCTTGCGGCGCCTGGTTCAGGTGATTTTCCAGGACCCGTACCGCTCGTTGAATCCGCGCCAGACGGTCGGTGCCTCCATCATCGAAGGCCCGGTCAATTTCGGCGTTCCGCGCGAACAGGCGTGGGCGCGCGCCGAAGAGCTGATGACCCTGGTGCGGCTCAGTCCCGACGCGCTGCGCCGCTATCCCAGCGAATTCTCGGGCGGGCAGCGCCAGCGCATCTCCATCGCCCGCGCCCTGGCGTGCGAGCCCAAGGTGCTGATCGCCGACGAGGCCGTATCCGCGCTGGATGTCTCGGTG
>NZ_DATMGA010000038.1:0-38656 GCF_035555955.1 Eoetvoesiella sp.
CACGCTCGACGCGTTCAATCAATACATCTCGGATTCCTAAGATAAAATCGACGGGGGACATCGGCATTCCTTCCATTAAGCTCGTTCTTCGCAAAAACAAGTTTAATGAATGTCGCTGTCCCCCTTTAATGAGGAAGAGCCCTCCTCGGCCACCAATGGTTCCGGATCCCCGTCAGCCTGTTCACCGGCCTGATGATCGCCTCGGCCGGCGGGGCGCTTCATCCGCCCCTGCTGACCGTGGCGGCCCCCGTACTGTGCGACGGCGACATGGATATTACGTCCCGCAGCTATTCCTACAAGCCTGGACAACACGGCACCAGTCATACGATCCGTTGCGAGCGCCAAGGCCGCGCCGAAGAAGTGACCCTCAGGGCCATCGGCGTCTCCACCTTGATCTACGGCGCGGGCGCCCGCCTGCGACAATTGAAAACGCTACGCGATCAGGGCCTGATCAGCGCCCAGGATTATGAATCCCGCAAACAGGAGATCCTGAATGAACTGTGATTGTCTTTCGAACGCGGCCTGCGAAGCCGGGCCGTCACCGCGCAAACGGCTGCGGCCCCTGGTCCCCGCCCTGGCGGGCCTGCTGGCAGCCGGCTGGCTTGCCGCCCTGCCGGGTTCCGCCCTGGCCGAATCCATGCGCCTGGATACCCCCAAAGGCGTGTTCGAATGCGAATCCAGCGCGAAAACCGACTACCGCCAGGTGCTGAGACTGAACGGCCAGATACTGTACCGGCAACCCCAAGGCCCGGAATACCCGCAGGAAACCGACCTGCTGAAGAACGGCATCGTCGACCGCAACCTGGGCTGCCCGTCGGTGGCGGGCGAGCGCAACGGCTTCGTCGTGCTGCGGCGCTATCTGCAACCGCCCCATTACGGCGTGATCGGTTACCTGCTAGCCGACTTCAACCAGGACGAACCAACCCTGACCGACCTGGGCACCAGCGAGGGATCGGTTCCGAACAGCGACAACCCCAAAAAACAAGGACTGTATCTCAACGACGGCGGCCTGGTGCTGCGCTACCGCGGCGATCTACCCGACGCGCTGACCCCGCAGAACCAACCGGATACCCCCGCGGCAGCCGATCGCGCCGTCCTGTACAGCTTTCCATCGGGGATGCTGCAGGGCCTGAGCACCTGCCTGCCATTGAAAGACGTTCCCCTGTTCGGCGACATGGACTTCCTGCTCAAAGCAGCCGACCCGACCCGTTATCTGCCCGCAGGTTTCAAGATCGGCGCATCCCGAACCGAAACCGTAACGGCACTGCGCCGCTACGGCACACCCTACGATCCGGACGAAACCGACGGCGGTTCAGTCGAGACCGCCCCGCAACTGACCATTCCCCTGTGCGGCGACGCCAACAATACCATCACCCCCCTATTCCAGTTCGCGCAAGACCGCCTCAAGGCCGTCCGCTTCGAGGACTAACGCGCGGCAACAGTGCGCAGGCGATCCAGGACCACGGCAATAATGATGACGACGCCGATAACCAATGTTTGGTAATACGCGGACACGCCTATCATATTCATGATATTGGACAGCATGCTAAGGATGATCACGCCGTAGACGGCCTGAATGATTCCCCCCGACCCGCCCGTCAAGGCGACGCCGCCCAGCACGACGGCGGCCAGCGATTCCAGTGTCAGATTAGGCGCCGCGACGGGCTGCGCCGACCCCACCCAGGCGGTGAGCACGACGCCGCCCAGGGCGGCGCACAAGCCGCTGGCCGCATAGACCAGCACCGTGGTGAGCTTCACGTTCACGCCCGACTTGGTGGCTGCCGATACGCTGGACCCCACCGCATACACATGGCGGCCGAAAACCGTGTGCCGCATGACCAGGCCGCCGACGATCGCGCAAGCCACGCCTATCCAGACCATGGAAGGAATGCCCAGCAGCGTACCGAAGCCTATCGCACTGGCGTAGGATTGGTCGATGTTGTATATGGGCACGCCGCTGGACAATATAAGCGCGCCTGCCTGCGCCACGGACAAAATTCCCAGCGTCACCACCAACGGACTTACGCCGAAATACGCAATAATGCCCCCGGAAAGAGAACCCATAACGATTCCCGTGACGAGCATCATGGCAACGCCGGCGAAAGGGCCGTAGTCGGCCATTGTCAGCACGCCGATGACACCCGCCAGCGACATGACCGCCGCCAGGGATAGATCCAGCCCCCCGCTGATTATCGCGAATGTCTGGCCGACTGCCAGAATCAACAGCGGCATCATTTGCGTCGCAAGATTCAACAGGTTGTCGACGGTGGCGAACTTGGGTTCGGCGACCGTGGCCGCGACGGCCATCGCAACGATAAAAAAGGGAAGCATTGCGCTTGAGCCCAAACGCTTCAGCCTTGCAATGTCCACCCCGCTCTCTTTTTGCAATTCCATTCTTAAACCTTGCATACTGGTTGTCTCTCGTCAGGAAAATAACGCATCGGCAAAGCTGCGCACATAGTTTTGAATCGAATTCGCCCTTCCTACGGCTGGGCCGGTTAGTGATGCAGCGTCTTTTGGCCAAGTATGTCGGACACTATTTCACATTGGTCGGCAAGCGTGGGTTTGTCATAACGACGCACAAGCTGGCCCCCGTAAACCGTATGAACGGTATCGCAAAGCTGAATCGTTTCCAGCATGTCGCTCGATAACAGAAGCACCGCAACACCATGCCGGGCCAGTTCTCGTACCCTTTCGTGCAAGCTGAGTTTGGCGCCAACGTCGATACCCGCGGTCGGCTCCTCAAGCACAAGGACTTTCTGGGCACGCGCCATGGCTCTGGCCATCAATACCTTTTGTTGATTTCCTCCGCTTAACGACGTGATGGGCGCTTCCATATCGGAGTACTTCACACCAAATTCCTGCAGAGACTGAAACGCAACATCTCTTTCCGCCTTGCCGGAAACGAATCCGAATCTGCCCAGCCGTTCCAGCATCGATAGACAAAGATTCTCGCGGATGGATAGCGATGCAAAAATGCCGTTGCTCGCCCGGCCTGACGGCAAATAGGAGACTCCCTGCGCCGCGGCGCGCGCCGGATTGCTGGGCGAAAAAGGCTGGCCATCCAGAAAAAACCTGAGCTTCCTGTTTGGCCGCGCGCCCGACAATGCCCCAATGATATCTTCCGCACCACAACCCACTACGCCATACAACCCTACGATCTCGCCGGGACGCACACACACCGACACCGGCGACCCATCCCTGAGTCGCAGGTTTTCGATGCGTAGCGTTTCTTGGCAATCAAACATTTTTTGATCGTCACGCACAGCACCGGCAAGCTTGCCCCCGGTGAGCCGCTCAAGAATGCTGTCTTCGTCTATGCTTTCATTCATACGGAACGAATCCACCAGGCTTCCATTGCGCATGACGCTTACTCTATCGGCAAGGGCTATGACATCGTCGATGTGATGCGTGATAAGCACCAACGCTTTCCCCTCGTCACGCAGCTTGCGCAAGACCCCAAAGAGCCGGTCTTTCTCGCCGGCCCCCAGCATGGCGGTCGGCTCGTCCAGGACGACAAGGTTCGGGCACTGCAGCAGTGCCTTGGCAATCTCGATGAGCTGCTGCGAGGCTACAGGCAGGTTCTTGACCGGCTCTTCCACATCGACCTGGCACCCCAGGTTTTCGAGGATGGCGCGCGCCTCGGTGGCCTCCTCGTGATGCCGAAGCAGGCTGAAGGTGCCGCCAGCCTTCTTGGATCCAAGCCGCAAATTCGCCCGTACCGACAAGTCCGGGGCAAGGGACAGCTCTTGAAAAACCATGGCAAGGCCTTGGGCCCGCGAGTCCTGAATGCCCGTGAACGATACCGCCGAGCCGCTCAACAAAAGCGTGCCTTCGCTGGGCTCGTGAACCCCGGCTATTATTTTCCCCACCGTGGATTTTCCCGCCCCGTTCTCACCGAGAATGCAGTGGATTTCTCCTGTGCGGAACTCCATGGAGACCTGGTTCAATGCAACGGTCGCACCGAAACGTTTCGAGACTTCGCGAAGCGCCAATAGTGGCGCCGCATGCAAACGAGGTTCATGGAAGGCATTCGCATTCTGAGCATTCAACTGCATGATGGCACCCTGTTGATATGGTGGATAAGCAGCGGGTTGCAACGGCTACTGAGACGATGTGATGTTCCAGTCCTTTGGAGGAATATCGTATTCGTCAAAAGAGTAGCTGCCAATGTTCTTCGGCGTGATGGCCAGAGGAGGCGTCAGCAGGTAGGGATAAGGCAATGCCTTGTCTTTGATCATATTTGGCATCTCCTTGCCTTCATGATCCCGGATTGCATACTGAACCAGCAGCCGGCCCATCAAGATGCCCGGTTCGGAAGTCACGGCAAGCAAGCGGCCGTCCTTGATCATCGGCAGCGCTTCCCTGATGATCGCGCTTGAAACGACCTTGACGTTCTTGCGCTGCTGCCGAACCGCCTGGGCGGCGCCCATGCCGAGGGAGATGACCGGCGTGTAGATGAAATCCGCGCCGGGGTTCTTCAGCAACAGGTCGGAGGCTTGCGACATCCCGTAAGCCAGATCGAGCGAGCCGCCAAAAGCACCCGGCGTGACCACCATCCCCGGACACTTCGCCGCCTCTTTCTTGAACGCCTCAAAACGCAGCCTGGCCCACTCGGCGCCGGCAGGCCCTGGAATGGACAGCGTGGTCGACTTGGGCTTGACGGCGCATATGGCTTTTGCCAGCGTGGTGCCTATTGCCGCCTCGTCCTGCCCGACGCCAAAGGTTACATTGGGGCTGTTGACGGGAATGCCGGCGGCCAGCACCTTCGTCCCATGGCTTTGCAACTGCTTGAACACTGTATCGTAGCCATCGAAGCTCGCGGCGCCGACCACGGCATAGTCCGCCCCACGCGACTTGAGGCTTTCAAGCTGCGCAAACTGCTCGCGCACATTTCCATATGCGCCCGCAACCGAAATCTGCATGACCTTCACGTTGCTTCGCTTGGCTTCGTCCTGGATGCCGTACGCGATGCCTTTCCAGAAATCGTCCTGCAGATGGACTAGGGTAACACCCATGGTAAAGGGCTTTTCAGCCTTCAATGGCTGAACCAGGCCCTTCAAGCGGTCGGCTTCCGCGGCGGATGCGGTTCCAGAGGGCAGCAATATATGCCCCGACCATGCCAACAGCGCGCCAAGCACTACCGGCAAACACTTGCGATAGAATCCAGTTTGTCTCATACGTCCTCCAATAGGGGGGGTGATTTCTTCTATTCGGGCAGGAAATGCCCCTGGCTTTTTTCCTCGTCATAGACATAAAGCCCAGACAAGAATGTTTTTGTTCTTTCGTACCACATACGGCGGCGCGGCTCTGGTGGCGTTCGATTGATGGGTCTGCCTCCTTGCAGGATGTAATCGAACCGGCTTGGCCGCTGAAGAAGCGTGATGTCTTTTGATGGATCGCCTGGCACGACGAGAATATCCGCATAACGCCCAGGTTCAAGCTTGCCGACCTTGTCTCGATAACGAGGGGCAAGAAGTCGTGTCGCGGCAAGCGTATTGGAATGAATCGCCTGTAGCGGCGTCATGCCAAGCAGCTTGACGAATATCTCCATCTCACGGGCGTGCCACTGCCCATAAGGCACCGGAGACCAGCCGCTCTCGCTTCCCGCAATGATCGGCACCCCGGCTTCGTGCGCTTTGCGGAGATTTTCCTGGGCCGCGGTCACTTCGCGCTGAAAGGCCGAACTGCCGGAAGCCCCCGCATTAGCCTGGTTCGCCTCGATCAAATTGACCAGCAGTGTCAGCGTTGGCGTGATTACGCTGCCGGATTTCAGGCACGCCTCTATTCCCTCGTCATCGATATACGAGGCATGATAGATGTTGTCGAAACCCGCCAGGGCGGCATCCCGGGACGAAACACGAGAGCGGGCGTGTATGCTGCAAATCTTGCCGAGCCGATGCGTTTCGTCGGCGATGATCTTGAGCTCTTCGAGCGTAAAGGCGGAGACATCCGCCATGTCTGGCGTGATGAGATTGTCGTTGGATCCGGACACCTTGATGGCATCGACGCCGTCCTTGACTTGCAGCCGCACAGCCTCCACCAGGTCTTCTTTCGTTTTCACGAGCACCGCCGCCTGCCCTGGAGGGAATTGCATTTCGCTTGGGAAGGCGTCTTCAAGCCCCTGATGATTGGTGATCTGCTTGCCGGAAACGGTATAGCGCGGACCTGGGTACATACCACTGTCAATCGCATCCCGAACCGCCTGGGCGACCGCATACGTGGTGGCCGCATCGAAGGCGCTGGTAACGCCGGCCTGCAGCACCTTATTGGCGTTATAGATTGCCTTGATTGCGCGGAACTCGACGGGCGTATACAAGGCGTTTTCTTCTTCGGAACGCGACTCGCCGAAGGAAATATGGGTATGCGCATCGACCAGCCCGGGCATGATCGAGCGCCCGGGCAAGTCGATGACTTCGTATTCTTCCGCCTTGAACTGGGCAGGCAGGTCAGCTGCGCTTCCCACCCAGGAAATATGCGGGCCTTCGGTAACAACCAAGCCATCCTCGATGGGCTGATTCAGCGTACCATCCAGCACTTTTCCCTTCAGGATATAGCCTTTGTTCGCCATTACAGTATTCCCGGTTGGTTAATCGTTCTCGAGATGCCGCGCAAAGAAATCTTCCGCCAGGGCGAGAAAGGTGCTTGTCCGCTCAACGGCCACAGAGTGCGAGCATTTGTCCAACAGCATGACGTCCGCATTGGCCAGGCGCTTCGCAATTTCAATCGTGCACGAGGCGGGAAATGCGTCGTCGTTGCGCCCATGCAGCATCAGTACGGGCTGGGACACCCGCTTCAGTGTTTCTTCCGACAGCAGGGCGGCATCGATGTATTGCTGCTGGTCGCCACCGAACATGGTGTCGAAATAATCGGCATAGCCTTCCGCATAGATGACCTTTTCGCGCCCTTGAAGATAGTCTTCGTCGATACCCGACGCGTCGTAGATGAGACCGCTGATGGCCGCAACCAGCTCTTCGCGATTACGGGGGCATGTCCACGTTCGGCGAGTACCTTCCTTGAGCGCGAACGGAGCGCCCATCGCCCCGGTGGTCATGACGGCAACTGCCTTTTTGCTCTGAGAGGCCAGGGTCAGCGCGATGGATGCCGAAAGCGAATGGCCGATGACACCGACTTTTCGGCCAGGGATGCGCTCCAGCATCGCGGCGGCCTGGCGGACCCACAAGCCATAGTCGAAATAAGGCGGAGCCGGCTTCCTTCCGCTTTGCCCGAAACCTATGAGATCCATCGCATGGATTTCATGATGTGCCGCCAAGGGCTCAAGGACGGACTTCCAGTTGCCCAGGCTGGAAGCCCCGGGCCCGGAACCATGAAGCAGCAGCAGCGGGCTGCCGCTACCGCCGTGAAGGCACGCAACCTTGGAGCCCTCAAATTCGAATTGTTCGGTCTTGAACATGACTCTCCTTGCTGTTTTGCAGACGTTCCGTCGCTGCCGGCCGGGCGATCCACCCTGGCGATGGCAGCAACAAAGCGTCACCCGATATGAACGACCGCTTCGACTTCCATGAGGAAATCCTCTTTGACCAATCGGTCGATGACCAGGAGCGTATTGGGCGGGAAGTCAGGGCCTTTGAACAGTTTCGGGAACAATTCGGCGCGAAGCGCCATGAACTGCTCCAGATCCTGCGAGCGAACCATATAGGTGGTGAACTTGACGACGTTGTTGAAATCGCCATTGACACCCTTCAGCACCTTGCCAAGATTGTCGAAGATTTGCTTGAACTGGGCTTTGAAATCGTTTTTGCCCACTACGCTTCCGTCGTCGCCAACCGACAACTGGCCGGCAACGAACAGCAGTTTCCCGTCGGGAGTACCGATATGAGAATACAACCCCTGCGCGGGACAACCGCCTTCCGGATTGATGTACTTGACTTGACTTGGCATAAATACTCCTGGCTGAACTAAGGAATGGCTGAAACCAGCCTGCGAATAGAGGTAAAACCCAAGCCAAGGCCGCTTGCGGTTTCGTTGTCTTGCCCATCGGCGAAATCAAAATTGTATAAAAAATATGATTTACAAAAACGAAGTCTACATGCTGAGACATCGCACACAATAAGTAAAAACCCTATCCAATATAATTTGTTTAAATTCAATAAATTAAATTTAATTAAATGAAATTCACGATAAAAACAGGATCGCATATCCAGATCGATTAAAAATTGAAATTGCCATATAAAAAATAATTTTATACAATTATTCAAACGCCAATTAAGGACAGCCCCTGGACCATGTCAATCGATCAGCTCGCAGAATCCATACCTAGCCAGACCCTGCCAACCATGGTCTACAACAAAGTCCGGGAAGCCATTCTCAACGGCGTGTTCGGGCCAGGGCAAATGCTTCGCCAAGACGAAGTCGCAAGCAAGCTTGGGGTCAGCCGCAGCCCCCTTCGAGAAGCGCTGCCCAGGCTGGAAGCTGACGGCATCGTGGTCCTGCATCCTCGGCGCGGCTATGCCGTTGCCAGCCTGGATCCCGCTCAAATCAACGAAGTCTTCGACCTGCGCTGCCTGCTTGAAACAGAACTTGCACGCCGGGCCATTCAAAAACGCACAGATGCCGATATTTCCGCCGTCTACAGCATTGCAGCGGAAATGGCCTCATTGGCCTCATGCACCGACGACAAAAGCCTGACGCGGTGGTTCGACCTGAACATGCGTTTCCATACGGCAATGCTTTCCGCCGCCGATTCCCCGCATCACCTGCGCGCGCTTGACCACTCAAGAACATTGATAGAGTCGTACATCCGCACCGAGACGCGCCTCACGGGAGATCTCATCGAAGCTCAGGAAGAGCACGCGCAGCTCGCCCAGGCTTTTGTAGTCGGCGACGCAGAAGAATTCATCCGACTGACACGCAGCCATTCGGATCACACCCGCATACGTCTTCTTTCAAGACTTCCCGCAATCGAAAAAACCTAATCCACCCAAAGGAGCGCCAGTGAAGTTCGCCACATTGTCAGTGAACAACCAACCGGTCGTCGCCAAAGTCGACGAAAACCAAAAGGCATATATCCCTTTGCTGGCCGGCAAAGAAGCCATCAGCGACATGTCCTGGCTCATCGAGGGTTTCGAAGACCTGCGCGCAAAAATTGCCGACGGACCCGCCATCCCTTTCGCATCCGCCACCCTGCTTGCGCCCATCCCAAGGCCCCGCCGCAATATTCTCTGCGTCGGAAAGAATTATTTCGATCATGCCCAGGAATTTGCCCGCAGCGGGTACGACAGCAGCGCCAGCTCTGCGGCAGACGCCGTACCCAAGGCGCCAATCATTTTCACCAAAATGCCCGAAGCCGTCGTCGCTACGGGCACGCGCATCGGGTTTCCCGACAAAACAAGCAGCCAGCTCGACTATGAGGCCGAACTGGGCGTCATCATCGGCAAAGCCGGCCTGGGCATTTCCAAGGCGGAAGCCATGAAGCACGTGTTCGGGTACATCATCATCAACGACCTGACCGAACGCCAGATTCAGGCGGAGCACAAGCAATGGTTCCTGGGCAAGTCATTCGAAACATCGTGCCCAATGGGGCCGTGGATAGCCACAGCCGACGACGTCGACGAAAAGAACCTGGAAGTGCAGTGCCGGGTAAACGACGAACTCCGGCAAAACGCCAATACGCGAGATCTTATATTCGATATCCCGACGCTCATTGAAACAATCTCTCGAGGCATGCGGCTCATGCCCGGCGACATCATCGCCACGGGAACTCCGGTCGGAGTCGGCATTGGATTCTCGCCGCCCAGATTCCTTCAATCCAATGACCGCGTCGACATCACGATCACCGGTTTGGGAAAGCTGTCCAACACAATCGCTTAAGCCCGCATGCAGATGTCCCGCCGGCTGCCCGATAAGCAGCTACTCCCGAAATTTTGAAGGACCAAGGCACGCCGCAATCCGGGCCCGAGCCGACGTATCCTCCGCATATATCAGGGCTTCTGCAATATGCTTGTCGCAAAGAGAATGCGCCGGTGCTTTCGCATCCGAAACCTTCGCCGAAGCTTTCAGGAAAGAGGTAATCGCCGAGCGCATTGCAATATCCAGATGCTGGCATCCTGGGCACTTCGGCCCCGGCATGGCGCTCTGATTTGGCACGACAGCGGCCCCATCGGCAACATCGGTTGATGCGCCCGCCTGCTCCGATGCCAGATTCCCCCACTCATGCAACGGACGCCTCCGCTTGCGCCTGGCAGGGCGGAACCAATCTCTCGCGGCCCGGGCGAAAGCACGTATCTGCGGCCGGCCGGAAAGATGGCGTCGATGAGCGCGTCGGCCGCCGCTGCATTCGGCGCTGCATCCGATCCGGCCAGGGCGGCCTTGTCAAGCAGGCAGTCTCCCTTCTTGCGCAATGCAATCGCTGATGAAGGCGCTAATCGAGTCGCAGCTTCAGACCTACAAAGATCTCTACGACACCGCCGCCCTGAAATCCATGCTGCCCTGGCTGACGTCGCATGTCGAACAGGTACGCGCCGAGATGGGAGACGACTTCTGGCCCTACGGTTTCGAAAAGAACGAAAAAACGCTGGCGACGTTCTTGCGCTATTCCTACGAGCAAGGCTTGTCGAAAAGGCAGTTGCACCCACGAGAGCTATTCGCCCCCGAAACGTTGGAGTCGTTCAAGATTTAAACGCCCCGACGCCAAGCAAAACGCCCGACGTATCCTCGAGTCGGACGTTTCGACATAGCGAGAGCCGAATCGTATACTTACCAAGCCATGTCATGCCGTCAACGATGGTCGCAAAAGCGGATTGCCCGCAGGAGGCCAAACCGATGTCGAATAACGCCAACCCGGCTCGAAACTGGTTTGAACAAGGCGGCCGGGCATACGCGCGCTTCCGTCCCGAGTACCCGCCGCAACTGGCCGCCTTCCTGGCCTCGATAGCGGCGGACAGGCGAATGGCCGTCGACGTAGGTTGCGGCAATGGGCAGCTGACGCAGCTCCTCGTCCCGCATTTCGATACCGTTGTCGGGCTGGATCCCAGTGCCGACCAGATTGCGAATATCGTCCCCAACAAACGTATCATGTATCAGTGCGCGCCGGCCGAACAATTGCCGCTGGCCGATGGTTCCACCAGCCTCATTACCGCGGCGCAGGCGGCGCACTGGTTCAACCTGCCCAGGTTCTATCAAGAGGCAAGGCGAATCGCCGCGCCCGGCTGCGTTCTGGCGCTGATCAGCTACGGCGTTCTCAAGCTCGAGCCGGCCCTTGACGACCGATTCCAGAGGTTCTACCGGGACGATATCGGCCCCTACTGGCCTGCGGAGCGAAAACTCGTCGATACCGGCTACACAAGCATTGACTTCCCATTCGAGGAACTGGCGGCGCCTCCCATGGAAATCAGGGTGAATTGGTGTCTGCCCGAGTTCCTGGGCTATCTCCTCACCTGGTCAGCAGTGCGCCGCGCCAAAGAAGCCGGGCGCGAAGAGATGCTTCTCGACTTCGCCAACGACATTTCATCGGTGTGGGGCGATAGGAACATCCGCCGCCCCGTTGCCTGGCCCATCAATATGCGGGTGGGAAGGCTATGATCGCTGCCCCGTCTAATAGAGGGAGCGGAGAGGGCGCACTCCAGCTGCGTTAATATAATCACCACCATAGACACTCAGCACAATAAATCAACGAGGACAGACAAATGGGCACAGCACAAAGCTGGTTAGAAAGCGCCAACGCAGCGCACTGCGACTTTCCTATACAGAATCTTCCGTATGGAATATTCAGCAATGCGGCCAACCCGTCTCCACGCATCGGCGTTGCCATCGGCGACCAGATTCTGGACTTATCGGTGCTGGCGGCCAGCGGCCTGTTGAAGATTCCGGGCGCCGAGCCGGCGGTTTTCTCCCAGCCTACCCTGAACGGTTTCATCGGCCTGGGCGAGCAGGCCTGGACGGCGGCGCGCGCGCGGATTGCCGAGTTGCTGGACTCCGGCTGCGCCACCCTGCGCGACGACGCGGCGTTGCGCGCCCGCGCGCTCAGCAGCCAGGCAGATGCCACCATGCACCTGCCCGTTCATATTCCGGGCTATACCGATTTTTACTCTTCGAAAGAACACGCCACCAACGTCGGCGCGATGCTCCGGGATCCCAACAACGCCTTGCTGCCCAACTGGAAGGAAATCCCCATCGGCTACAACGGGCGGGCCTCGTCCGTCGTGGTCAGCGGCACCCCGGTGTTGCGGCCCAATGGCCAGATCAAGCTTCCCGACCAGGAAAGGCCCATTTTCTCGGCCTGCCGCAAGCTGGATTTCGAACTGGAAACCGGCTTCATCATCGGCCAGCCCTCGAAGCTGGGTTCGCCCATTGCCTGCGAAAACGCCGAAAGCCATATTTTCGGCATGGTGCTGCTGAACGACTGGTCGGCGCGCGATCTGCAGGCCTGGGAATACGTGCCCCTGGGCCCGTTCAACGCCAAGACCTTCGCCACCACCATTTCGCCCTGGGTCGTCACCATGGCGGCCCTGGAGCCCTTCCGGGTCCAGCAGCCCGCGCAGTCGCCCGAGCCTCTTTCTTATTTGCGGCATGCAGGCAAGCATGCCTTCGACATCCAGCTAGAGGTCTACCTGAAACCCGAAAAATCTGCCGAAGCCACCCGCCTTTCGCATACAAATTTCCGGTACATGTACTGGAGCATGGCGCAGCAATTGGCCCACCATACGGTTTCGGGCTGCAACACCAATGTGGGCGACCTGATGGGCTCGGGCACCATCAGCGGCCCTACCCGTGACTCGCTGGGCAGCCTGCTGGAACTGACCTGGAACGGCAAGACGCCGCTGCCGCTTGCCGACGGGCAAACCCGCAGCTTCATCGAGGACGGCGACGAGCTCATTCTCAAGGGATGGTGCCAGGGCGATGGATACAGGGTGGGCTTCGGAAATTGCACGGGCAAGGTGTTGCCGGCCATCGCAGCGGCTTGATCTGCGGGGTGGCCAAACGCAAAGCCGCCAGCTTGCACCGACCCAGTCCTGACGGGGGGCCTGTGGCCCCACAAGCCCGGAACAACCCCCGACCGCTGACCGTCCGCGTTTCTGCAGCCGGCGCTCAGGGCTTGCAATTGACGACCCAGCGGCTGTAAAGCTGGGTCAATATCTGGGCCATGGCCTGCGTGCGCTCGGGCACGTTGCGACGGGTTTCTTCCATGGATGTCACCGCCGGATTGCCGCGCTCGTATTCGCGCTCGAGCTGGGCGCCGTTGCGCTCCAGCGATAGCTCGACAAGCTCGGGGGTCATTTCGAAATGCGATTGCATGGCCAAGTGCATGCCACGCAGCACGAAGGCCTGGTTGGCGCAATGCGCGCCGGTGGCGATGCGCTGCGCGCCGACGGGCAGTTCGAAGGTGTCGCCATGCCATTGAAAGGCGGGAATCACCGAACCCTCGGACTCGCCCCACCAATCCAGTCCCACGGGGCCGCCTTCGACCACGACCTCCTGCCAGCCGATTTCGCTGCGGACATTCTTGTGGACGTTCGCGCCGAAAGCAAAGGCCACGAGCTGGCTGCCCAGGCAATGGCCCGCAACCGGAATATCCAGCAAGTCGGCATGCCGTATGAGCGCGCATTCCTGGGCGATCCAGGGCAAGGGATCGTGCACGCTCATGTAGCCGCCCATGAATACCAGGCCGGCGTAGTCGCCGGCGCGCTCGGGCACGGCCTGGCCATCAACCACCTTGATCAGCTCGCAGCGCATGCCCAGGCTTTCAAGAATGGGGATGACCGAACCGGGCGCCCCGACTTCGGTATGTTGGAATACGGCGATGGGTTTCATGTTCATGATTTTAGCAAGCCCTCTGCAACGCTGCCGAATTTCAATACCTGGCCGTCATGGTAGCTGCGGCCCGCGATTTGCAGACCGCAAGGCAAGCCGTGCTCGGCCATCCCCATGGGCAGGCTCAAGGCCGGCTGCTGGCTGACGTTGAAGGGATAGGCATAGCCATTGACGTCGAACCAGTTGAAATCACGCCTCCCGGAGGCTGCCCTTTCCTTGTCGAGGCCAGGTGCGACCGATGGCGCAGCCGGTGTCAACAGCATATCGATGCGGCAGAAAAGCCCGGCGAGCGTCGTTGCCATTTCTCGCAGCCGCGTCCGGCTGGCGGCCAGCGCCGCCATATCCAGGGCTCTTCCAGCCTCATAAGCGTCTCGCAGCTCGTCGCTCAGCAACACCCGCCTGGACTCGGGCCAAGCCTGGAACGATTCGAAAATCCGGCTGCACCAGACCGTCCACATCGATTCCGAAGCATCCTCCAATCCTAGAGAGACTTCCTCCAAGTCGTAGCCTGCCTCTGCGAGCTTCCCGATGGTCTGGCCGAAAGCCCGAGCCACAAGCGGGTCAGGCTGAACGCGGGAGCCAAGAACAGAACTCCAGCCAATGCGCAGGGGCCGCTCCACCGACACGTCCACCCGCGGGAACAACGACGACGGATCCAGCGGATCCGGTGCAAAAGGCGACATGGCGGCATAGCAATCGTCCACACTGCGCGTCAGCACACCCAGATGCGCGTACTCGGCAAAAGCGCTTGACGGAGCCAGGGGGATACCGCCGAACGTAGGCTTGAAGCCCACCAGCCCGCAAAACGCGGCGGGAATCCGAACCGATCCTCCTGCATCGCTGCCCAGGGCAATCGGCCCCCAGCCAGCCGCCACCTGGGCGGAGGCGCCACTGCTGGAGCCGCCGGCAGAGCGCTCTGGATCGAGCGGATTGCGGGTTACCCCTGAATAAGGGTTCTCGGAACCGATAGTCCAGCCAAACTCGGTCGTGGTGGTCTTGCCGAACACAATCGCGCCCGCGGCACGCAACTGCGCCACCGCCGGGGCATCCACCGCAGCGGGAGGAAAATCAGACGTAGCGAGCGAACCCCGCCGTGTCGGCCAGCCCGCCACGTTCACCAGGTCCTTGATGGAAACCGGCACGCCGTCCAGGCGGCCAAGCACCTGGCCGGAGCGATAGCGCCGCTCCGACTCCTGAGCCGCCGACAAGGCGGCAGGCCAATCCAGATGGCAAAACGCATTGATGCCCCGAACGTCCTGCTCAATGGCCGCCCGTAGAGCATGAATCACGTCAACCGGCGAACATTCGTTTGCGCGATACGCCGACGACAACTGCGCTGCGCTCTTGGAAAGCAGGCTGCCGACACCCTCGGCGCCGCCGGTCATCGACCACCCGCCTTATAGGTCTTGAATTCGATATTGGCGTATTCGCCATCCACCTTGCCGAACCGGCGTATATATTCATCCTGCACAATATCTCGCGTAACGGGGTCGATGCGGATATGGCCGCGCGGGCTTTCGATTTCCAGCCCTTTCAGGGCTCCCATCAAGCTGTCTCCATCCGTCTTGCCGCCAGTCTTTTTCAGGGCTGCATAGATGGCTGCCATGCCATCGTAGGCAGCCACGCTCATGATGGTCGGGCGTTCGCCTTTGCCGAGAATCTTGCGAAAGGCTTGTACATACTGCTTGTTCAATGCCGAGTCGTGATGCATGGAATAAGGATAAACAGTTTCCACGCCCATGCCGTACTCGCCGATGGCGTTCATGACAGCTTCATCGACGATATCGCCGGTGCCGATCAGTTTTATGCCTGCTTCAGCCAGTTTCTTGGCGCGGAACTCTTTGAAAAAGGCTGGCGCGACATCGCCGCCATTGACGAAGGCAAACAGCACATCGGGTTTCGCATCTTTTACCCGCTGCAGATACGGCCCGAAATTCGTGGTTACGATGGGAGTACGGACAGCACCCAAGACTTCGCCGCCTGCCGCCTCGAAGGCCCTGGTGAAAATCTTTTCAGCATCGTGCCCCGGCGCGTAATCCGCCACAATAAGATAGGCCTTTTTTGCACCATTTTTCGCCGCCCATTTGGCTATGGGCGGCACAACATCGGAATACGTGAACGAGGTGCGCACCATATAAGGTGATTTGCCTGTCAGCCCGGCGCCCGCCGCATTCATGACGACCATGGGCACCTTGGCCTGCGTTGCCACGGGCGCAACCGCCATGGCATTGGGCGTAAAACCGAAGCCGGCCAGCACTTGCACCTTGTCGCGCACCACCAGTTCCTGCGCCAGGCGCTTGGCGACATCGGGATTGGGACCTCCGGTATCCCGGAACACGACCTCGACCCGTTTGCCGGCAACCACATCGCCATACTGCGCCTGATAGGCCTTGACCCCCGCTTCCATCTGCCGGCCAAACTCGGCAAACGGGCCGCTCATTTCGGCAATCATGCCTACTTTGACGGTCTCCTGGGCGAATGCGGGCAAAACGCAGGCGACCAGCCCTGCCAGCAGCGCGCATTTCAAACGGAATAAATACGACGGGTTTTTCATGGTTTTCCAATAGGGCTTAAAAAGCAGGCGCGTCGAAATGCTCGATGCTTGCGGAAATGGAGAAGACGGCAGCAATCGGGAACTGAACGGATGCCGTTTCCCGGCCAGCCATGGACGGCTAGGGATGGCCCCCTGCCCGTGTAGATCGAGCCGCCGGCGCCCGGCACAAAGCCCGGCGCCGGCGGCCTGGAGGTTACGACCCCTCTTTGGCGGGATCCTTGACCTTGTCGAATTTGTCGAACTCGACATTGACGAGCTTGCCGTCGACACGTTCCGTCTTGCGGATGTAGACGGTTTGAACGATATCGCGCGTCACGGGGTCGATTTCGATCGGGCCGCGCGGGCTTTCGATTTGCATGCCCTTCAATGCGGCCATGATCTTGTCGCCCTGCAGATTGCCCTTGGTCTTTTCAAGCGCCTCGGCAATGGCGGTCATGCCGTCGTAGGCCGTGACGGAAAAGTAGTTGGGGCGCAGGTTGGTGCCGAACTGGTCGGCGAAGTCCTGGATGAACTTCTTGTTCTTGGCCGAAGGGTGGGCGTACGAATAATGGTGGCTGGTAATGAGCCCCAGCGCCACGTCGCCGGTCGCTTCGAGGAAACTGTCGTCGGTGGCTTCACCGGTGGCGAACAGCTTGATGCCGGTTTTGTCCAGGCCGCGCTCTTTCCAGGCCTTGAGGAAAGTCTGGGGCATGACGCCGGACGGGAAGAAGAAGAACACGGCTTCCGGCTTGGTGTCCTTGATGTGCTGGACATAGGCCGAGAAATCGGGGGTGCTCATGGGCGTGCGCACGCTGTGCACGATGGTGCCGCCGCCTTTGGTGAACTCCTTCGAGAACGCTTTTTCGGCGTCGACGCCCGACGCATAGTCGGCCACGACCGTATACACATTCTTGATGCCCTGCTTCAGCATCCACGCGGCCATGGGCGCGCTGACCTGCTGCACGGTAAACGACAGGCGCGCGATATAGGGCGAGCTTTTCGTGATGCCCGACGACGCGGCATTCATGATGATGGTGGGCGTCTTGGATTGGGTGGAAACCGCCGCCACCGCATAGGCATTGGGACTGAAGTCCAGGCCGGTAATGAAGCTGACCTTGTCGCGCACCACCAGCTCCTGCGCCAGGCGCTTGGCGACGTCAGGCGCGGGGCCGGCGGTGTCCTTGCGGATGATCTCGACTTCCTTGCCGTCGATCTTGCCGCCATGCTCCTTCAAATACAAGGCGATGCCCGCATCGAACTGCCGGCCATAATCGGCGTAGGGTCCGGTATAGGTGGCGATGAGGCCGATGCGCAGCTTGCCGTCTTCGGCATGGGCCGAACCCAGCATACCGGCACAGGCCAAGGCAATGGCCGTCAATGCGTATTTCTTCTTTATCATGATCTTCCTGGTTAAGTAACTCGTTTGATGGATGTTGCTGAACTTACGTCTCTACCCTTAGAACATGTCGAAATATTCGCGATGCTCCCACTCGGTGACTTCGAGATTGAAGCGCGCGATTTCCGCCTCTTTGATGAAGCACAGGTAGTCGATAAAGGGCTGGCCCATTTGCCCGCACAGGTATTCGTCCTGGCGCAGGTGCTGCAACGCCTCGGCCAGCGAACGCGGCAGCGATGCCGCCGGGGTCTCGTAGGGCGCATCGGCCGAAGGGCCGGGGTCGATATGGCTTTCGATGCCGTGCAGGCCCGAGAACAGTTGCGACGCCATATACAGATAGGGATTGGCCGTGGGCTCGCCGACACGGTTCTCGATGCGGCTGGCCGTAATGCCCGGCCCGCCCAGCACACGCAGCATGGCGGCGCGATTGTCGCGCGCCCAGCTTGCCCGGTCGGGCGCCAGCGAGAACGGACGATAGCGGCGGTAGCCGTTGATGGTGGGGCTTGCAAAAAAAGCGGCGCCGCAGGCATGCTCTTTGAGCCCGCCCAGGTAAGCCATTCCAAGTCCCGACAAAGCCTCGTCGCCGTCCGCCGTGGGCATGAACATGTTGACGCCGTCGCTTTTGCGGCGCAAAGACTGATGCAGATGCCAGCCGCTGGACATGACATTCGGAATGCGCGGACGGCACATGAAGGTGGCGTGATAGCCGTTGCGCTGGCACACCTGCTTGATGGCGCTGCGCAGCAGGATCATGAGATCGGCCGCCGCCACGCCGCAGCTTGGGCTGAAGGTAAGCTCGAACTGGCTTGGCCCGAACTCGATTTCCAGCGAATGCAAGGGCAGGCCCAGGGCCTGGAGATTGGTGCGCAGCAGTTCCATCAGCGCATCGACTCGGTCGTAGCGCAGCTCGGTCAGGTATTGGTAGCCGTGGGTAAGCAGGGAAACCTCGGGCGGGCTCCCCGGCTGGCCGGAATCGGCCAGCGCCATGCGCGCGTCGTCCAGCTTGAAAACATGAAACTCGACCTCCAGCCCGGCGATGAAGTCCAGCCCGTGTGCGTCGAGTTTTTGTATGGCCCGCTGCATGATGTGCCGCGAGGCGAACGGCCAGGGCTGGCCATCGCCTAAATAAGCGTCGCATAGCACCCAGCCGGTTTTATGCGCCCAGGGCAGCACCTTGAAAGTGGCCGGATCCGCCACCACGGTGAAGTCCGAACCGCCGCGCAGGCCGTCCAGCTGATACCCCCCGCTGTTGAAAACAGGGAATACGGTTTTATGCGAGGTGTCCTTCAGCAGCAAGGTGGAAGTGAGGTTGACGCCGCTCCATAAGGCGCCGCGCGCCTCGGCGGCCACCAGGGTTTTGCCGCGCAAAATACCATGCTGATCGGGGAACATGAACCGCAGGGTTTCGATTTCGCCCGCATCGATGCGGCCCACGAGGTCGCGGGCCTGGCGCTGCTGCTCGTCCGACCACAAGCCATGGCGGTCGACAAAAGAGTTCATCATGCGTTTTCTTCCGCGCGTTTGGCAAGACGGGCGCTGGCCCAGTCGGACTGGCTGCGGCGCAGCAGGTCGGCTTCCTGCCAGTAGGCCTGCGGGCTCACCCCGGCCTTGTTGATGCCGTCGATGGCGGGCGGGCCGTTCAGGGCGCTGGCCTGTTCGGCATTGAAGAGCATGGGCGTAGGCTTGCCCGCCTGGGAATCTTCGATGGCCTGAACCAGCATGCGCCGGAATATGGCAATGCCTTTGTCGGTGGTGCCCAGGTTTTCGCGGGTGCGGTCCTGGATGGGCCCCAGCGACTCGCACGCCCATTGGTCATGGACGTTGATGTCGCTGCCCAGGCCCGTATAGGTTTGGGTGAGCTGTTCGTCGACGCTGTAGCCGTAGTTGTTGCTTTTGTTGCGGCGTGAAATGTAGTCGGGCAATTCGTACAGCTCCAGGCGCTGTTCGCGCATTTGCTGCTTGTTTACCGGCCCGGTAAAGCTGGTGAAAATCGCATACCAATAGTTGTTGTAGTCGTCGACCGGCACATGCCATTGCGTGATGGTCATTTCGGCGCTCATGGGAATGACGAACGCCTGCGGAAACACCACGTTGGTGACGCGCACATGGGTTTGCTCTTGCGGCAGCTTGCGCAGCGCCATCAGGCGCATGCCGTAGTCGGTGGTCTCGACCGAGATATCGGGACGGTCGTACTCGCGCAGAACCTTGGTAATGGGCAGCTCGGAATCGGCCGACGCGCCGCGGAACTGCTTGCCATAGCTGCCCGAGGGGTCTTCGTCTTCGAAGAAGCGATGCAGGAACGAGGCGTGTGCGGGATCCATGCCGACCTCCAGAGCCTGCAGCCAGTTGCACTCGAACAGGCCCTTGAATGCAAAGGTGTGCGTGCCGGGCGCCACGAAGCAGTCGAACTCGGGAAAGGCGGGAGGCTCGCCTTCGCCCAGGTAGGCGAAGATGATGCCGCTGCGCTCGACCACGGGGTAGGCGCCCTGGCGGATGTGGGTGCAAAGCTTGCTGCCCTCGGGCTCGGCCGGGGTTTCAAGACAGGAGCCCTTTACGTCGAACAGCCAGCCATGGAACAGGCAGCGCAGGCCGCCGCCCTCGATGCGCGCCATGGAAAGGTCGGCTCCGCGATGCGGACAGTCGCGATCGAGCATGCCCAGATTGCCGTTTTCATCGCGGAACAGGACGTAGTCTTGCCCCATGATTTTGACGGCCCGCACGGGCCTCTTGCCTTCCAGCTCGTCGATCAGCGCGACAGGCTGCCAGTAGCGGCGCAGCAGCTTGCCGGCGGGGGCTTCGGGGCCGACCCGCGTGATCAAATCGTTTCGTTCTTTGCTAAGCATGATGGAGATCCTCAAGAAAACGGCTTATTGAATACAATTGTATTTATATTGTTTTTATTTTAACCATACTCGTTTACCCTTAATTTATGCGGAAAAGTTTTCCAAGAAAAGCTGAAATTAAATATTTTTTCAATATTAATCATGTAATTATAAGGAAAACAGTATTTTGGTAATGATGATGTATGTAGCTCAAAGCCAGTTCATAAATATTTTTGTGGCGGCTTATGCACAGAATTTTCCAAAAAAATCATTAAAAACTATTATTTTTCTTTTTAAACCCAAAAATAAATCTTTAATATATTGATTTTATTGTTTTATTTTTCAATTTTTATTGTATACATAAAACCCCTGGCAATGCCGCGACCCGGCTTACGATAAACTCTTGGCAATGCACTGCCAGTGCCGAGCCGCCAACTCCCAACCTGCCATGTCGTCACTGCAATCTCGCGTCCTCGTCCAATTACGCGGTCTCATCCTCAACGGAACCTTCGCTCCGGGCGAACGCCTGGCCGAGATTCCGCTGGCCGAACGCCTCAAGGCCTCGCGCACCCCCGTGCGCCAGGCCCTGGTCAGCCTCGAGCACGAAGGCCTGATCGAGCCATCGCCCAGCGGCGGCTATCAAATGCGCGGCTTCACCATGCAGGACGTTTCCGACGCCATACGCTTCCGGGGAGTCATCGAGGGGTTCGCGGCAAGGCTGCTGGCCGAAAACGGGGCCTCGCGGCGCACCCTGCGACTGCTGCGCGAGTGCCTGGACGACGGCGACAAAATCGTCAACAAGCCCAGCATGGATCTGGACGACTACGCCGCCTACGTCGAAATGAACGACCGCTTCCATCACATTCTGGTGACAAGCTGCGGCAACCGCGCGGTGGAGCGGACCATGGACATGCTGAACGGCCAGGCCTTCGGCGCCCCCAGCGCCACCCTGCCCATGCAGTCCTCCATGGTCGAGGGCCAGGAATGGATGAAGCACGCGCACCGCACCCACCACGCCATCGTGAACGCCATCGAAAACGGCCAGGGCTCGCGCGCCCAGGCGCTGGGCGAGGAACATGTGGAAATCGCCAGGCAAAACCTGGACTACGCGCTCGACAAGCCCGAACTGGCAGCCAAGATACTGCCCGGCATCCAGCTCATATCGGATACGCCAGCGCGCAAATAACGCAACCGGCGTCCCCCAAGGGCGTTGGGCGCCCCGGCACGCCGCAAGCGCACCGTTTGGCAGGCTGCGGCACGAAATCAAGCACGCCGTTCAGTCAACCCGTACGCCGGGCTCAGGTTGCGATCTTCTCCAGCAGATTCATCAATTGCCGGCGCTCGGCCTTGGTGATGCGGGCGGCGATGCGTTCTTCGTAGCGCTGGGTCAGGGCGCTTAAATGGCGCAACTGGTCGAGGCCGCTCTCGGTGACCCTCAGCGCATAGCTGCGGCGGTTGTCGGGAACGATCTGCCGTTCCACATAGCCCAACGATTCCAGCGTGTCGACGACCTTGACCACGCCCGCCCGCGTGATGCCCAGCATTTCCGCCAGCACCGACTGGTTCACGCCGGGCTGGGTCGCGACGATGCTCAGGGCCGTCATGCGGCCAGGCGATAGCGAGTCGGGGCCCAGCATGCTGAACAGGATCTCGTAGGTGCGCAGCTGCGCCCGCTTGATGGCATAGCCCAGCGAATCGTTCTGCAGATCCGCAAAGCCCAATGGCCGATCGGCGCCCACGCCGGATGATGTGACGTCCGGCCCGGCCAGCCCTTCTTCCCCGGTTGGCGATGACATGTTCAAGGGTTTGCCCTTATAGAAGCAGATTCAACAAAAAATATAATATAGATTGATTGTTAACCAGTTAACAATATACCTGTTTCAGCGTAATAAACAAGTCCGTTCCATCCTCGGTAAAAAACAATACAACCGCTTATTGGAGACAACCCATGAAACTCAAGTACGCATTCGTCGCCGGCCTTTTTGCGGCCATGGCCGCGCAAACAGCCTTTGCCGACATCCATATCGGCGTCACCACCTCGCTGACCGGGCCCGGCGCCTCCATCGGTATTCCCGTGCGCAACGCCATTGCACTATGGCCCACGGAAATCGACGGGCAGAAGCTGGTCGTGCAGGTGCTGGACGACGGCGGCGAGCCAACCGCCGCCACCAAGAACGGCCGGCGCTTCGCCGAGGAAGGCGCCGACCTCATGGTCGGTTCGGCCAACACACCGGCCACCATCGCCCTGGCGCAGGTAGCGCGCGAAGCCAAGATCATGCAGTTGTCGCCTTCACCCGCCGAGCTGCCTCCCGGCCAGGACTACTGGACATTCCGCGTGGTCATGAACGCGCGCTACTACACCGACGGGCTCATCGAGCACATGAAAAAGCACGGCGTCAAGACGCTGGCTTTTCTTGGCCTGTCCGACGCCTACGGTGAATCCTATCTCCAGGCATTCAAGGAAAAAGCCGCCGCGGCCGGCATCAAGCTCACCACCATTGAACGCTTTGCGCGCGCCGACACCAGCATAGCCGGCCAGGCGCTAAGCGTCATCGCCTCCAAGCCTGACGCCGTCATCGTGGTGGCCGTCGGCGCCGGCGCCGCCATGCCGCAAAAAGCGCTGGTGGATCGCGGCTACAAGGGAAAAATCTACCATACGGCCGCCTCGGTATCGCCCGATTTCCTGCGCCTGGCCGGCAAGGACGCCAAGGGCGCCCTGGTCAGTTCCGGCCCGGAACAGGTCCCCGAACAACTTCCGGACAGCCATCCCGGCAAGCAAAACGCGCTTAAATTCGTGAAGGCCTACGAGGCCAAATACGGCCCCGGATCGCGCACCCAGTTCGCCGCCCACATCTACGACTTCTCCATTGTGCTGCAACACATCATTCCCGTTGCGCTGAAGAAGGCCAAGCCGGGCACCCAGGAATTCCGCCAGGCCCTGCGCGACGCGCTGGAAAACTACGGCGGCATCACCGTCACCAAGGGCGTGCTGCACTACACGCCGAAAGACCACTGGGGGTTCGGCCCCGACGCCCGCGTCATCCTGACTCCCAACGGCAACGACTGGAAGCTGGTGGATTAAGGCCTGCCTTTTACCCGGGCCGGCGCTTGCACCAAACATGCTCGAGCCGGCCCGATCGGGCCAAAGCCTGCGCACCATATCACTCCATATACCAACCTCAACACGCATCCTAGAAAGATTCATGTCCACTACAACGCAAACCGAAGCACTCGTAACGCTCGACATCGAAGGCAACCTCGCCGTCATCACGCTCAACCGCCCCGACAAACGCAATGCGCTCAGCCTGCGCGTCGTTGAACAGTTGCGCGCGGCCTTCGAATCGCTGCCCGACACCGTCCGCGTCGCCATCCTGGCCGGCCGGGGCACGCATTTCTGCGCCGGCCTGGACTTGTCCGAACTCAAGGAAACCACGGCGGGCGAAGGCGTCCAGCACTCGTTCAAGTGGTACGAAGCCTTCTCGAAAATCCAGTTCGGGAAAGTGCCCGTCGTGTGCGCCATGCAGGGCGCGGTGGTGGGTGGCGGCCTGGAACTGGCTTCGGCGGCCCATGTCCGCGTAGCCGACGAAACCACCTATTTCGGGCTGCCCGAGGGCCAGCGGGGAATCTTCCTGGGCGGCGGCGGCTCGGTGCGCGTTTCGAAGCTCATCGGCTTTTCGCGCGTTACCGAAATGATGCTTACCGGCCATGTGCTCGACGCGCAGGAAGGCAAGGCCATCAACCTGGCGCACTACGTCACGTCCGAAGGGCAGGCTATGCAAAAGGCGCGCGAACTGGCCGCCCGCATCGCCAGCAACGCCCCGCTTTCCAATTTCGCCATCATGAACGCGCTGCCGCTTATCGCCGAGCAGCCCATGTCGCACGGCCTGATGACCGAAGCCCTGATGGCGTCCATTACCCAAAGCGCGCCCGAAGCCAAAGAGCGCGTCAACGCCTTCCTGGAAAAGCGGGCCGGCAAGGTCAGCCTGTAAACGCCACCGCACACCATAAAACCACAGCGGCAACTGTACCCCAGAGACAACCATGACGACAGCACCCACAGCCGGCAGCGCCAACTTCCGACCCATTGCCCTCGGCCCCTACGAAGGCGCCGCCGAAAAGCGGGAGGACGGCGCGCTGATCCTGAGCTCGACGGACACGCTGGGCCCCAGCCCTTCCCGCTACACCGATCCCCTGATCCGCTGGGCCAAAGAAAAGCCCGATGCCCCGCTGGTTGCCGAGCGCGACGGCAACGGCCAGTGGAAATTCCTCAGCTACGGCCAGGCTCTGGAAGCCGTTCAACACCTGGGGCAGGCACTGCTCGACTTAGGGCTTGGCGTAGAGCGGCCGCTCATGGTGCTGTCGGAAAACAGCATCGAGCACGCGCTGATGGCGCTGGCCGCCATGCATGTCGGCATACCGTATGCGCCGATTTCGCCGGCCTACTCGCTGCTGTCGCAATCCGCGGAGCGCGTCAGCCATGCCGTCGAACTCCTGACCCCGGGCGCGGTATTCGCCTTCGATGCCGAACGCTACGCCCGCGCCATCCAGATCGCCGTACCCGACGACGTCGAGCTGATTTTCGTCGAGGGCGGCATCCCCGGCCGCCGCAGCACGCCGTTTCGGGAGCTGCTCGACACCCGGCCCACCGCGCAGGTCGAGGCCGCGCACGAAGCCGTCGGCATCGACACCATCGCCAAGTTCCTGTTCACTTCCGGCTCCACCAAGCTGCCCAAGGCCGTCGTCAACACGCACGGCATGATGATGTGCAACCAGCAGATGTATTTGCAGTGCTATCCCTTCCTGGCCGAAGAGCCCCCGGTTCTGGTCGACTGGATGCCCTGGCACCACACGGCCGCCGGCAACAACAACTTCGGCGTCATTCTGTACAACGGCGGAACCCTGTATATCGACAGGGGCAAGCCCACGCCCGACGGAATGGCCGAAACCATCCGGAATCTGCGCGAAGTGCCCTCCACCATCTACTATTCAGTGCCCAAGGGCCTGGAAACGCTGGTGCAGGAAATGAAGCGCGACACCGTCCTGCGCGACTGCTTCTTCAGCCGCCTGCGCCTGATCTTTCCCTGCGGCGCGGCGCTGCCCGGCCCGCTCAAGCAGGCCATCGACGAACTGGCCATCGCCGCCTGCGGCGCCCGCATTCCCATGACCATGGGCCTGGGCATGACCGAAACCGCCCCCTTCGCCATCTCCGCCCACATCCCCGACTGGCAGGCAGGCGTCATCGGCATTCCCGCGCCGGGCGTCGAGGTAAAGCTGGTGCCCAATGGCGACAAGCTCGAAGTGCGCTACCGCGGCCCCAACATCACGCCCGGCTACTGGCGCCAGCCCGAGCTTACCCGCGACGCCTTCGACGATGAAGGCTATTTCCGCAGCGGCGATGCCGCCCGCTTCGTCGACGACAGCGCGCCCGAGCGCGGACTGCGGTTCGACGGACGCATCGCCGAAGACTTCAAGCTCATCAGCGGAACCTGGGTCAATGTGGGCGCCCTGCGCCTCGAAGTCATCGCGGCGGGCGCGCCCTACATCCACGACGTGGTCATTACCGGCCATGACCGCGAAGACCTGGGAATGCTCATGGTGCTGCTGCCCGCTGCGGCGGAACTGTCGGCCGCGCTGCCCGGCAATGCCGGCCTGGCCGACATTGCCCGCGATCCCGCCGTGCGCGCCTGGGCCCAGGCCTTGATGGACCGCCTGGCCGCCAAGGCCACGGGCAGCTCGCACCGCATCGTGCGCGCCATGGTTCTCGAGGAGCCTCCGCTGATGGAGCTGGGCGAAATGACGGACAAAGGCTCCATCAACCAGCGCACCATGCTCAAGACACGCGCAACGCTGGTGGAACGTCTTTACGCCGCACAGCCCGACACCGCCGTGCTCCACGCAAACATCCGGGCCAGGGTCGCATAAGCACGTAAAATCGAACTGGCACCTACGCTTTAACCGCTTTAATTCAACGCAACCACAGCAAGCCAGGCGAAGCCGGCCCATAAGCTTCACGGGCCGCCTCCCGGCAAGAAGGAAAATCATGACGGGTTTGAACAAAGTTGTCGCCATCGACATCCACACTCATGCAACGGTTTCCACGCGCAACGCGCCGGATGAAGTCGCCATTGCTTTCGACGCAGCCATGGCGGCCTACTTCAAAGAAAAAATGCCCCGGCCCACCATCGCCGAAACCGCCGCCTACTACCGCGAGCGCAACATGATGGCCGTGATTTTCACGGTGGACACCGAAAGGGCCAACGGCCAGGTGCGCATCACCAACGAAGAAGTCGCCGAAGAAGCCGCCCAGCATCAGGACGTTCTGATTCCCTTCGCCAGCATCGACCCCTTGCGCGGCAAGATGGGCGTGCGCGAAGCGCGGCGCCTCATCCAGGACTACGGCGTGCGCGGCTTCAAGTTCCACCCATCGGCGCAAGAGTTCTACCCCAACGAGCGCGCCGCCTACGATCTGTACGAAGTCATCGCCGAAGCCGGGCTGCCCGCCATTTTCCACAGCGGCCAGACCGGGGTCGGCGCCAAGATGCGCGGCGGCGGCGGAATCCGCCTGAAGTACTCCGACCCCATGTTCCTGGACGACGTTGCCGTCGACTTTCCCGACATGCCCATCGTCATCGCCCACCCATCCTTCCCCTGGCAGGAAAACGCCCTGGCCGTGGCCACCCACAAGCCCCAGGTGTATATCGATCTGTCGGGCTGGTCGCCCAAGTATTTTTCGCCGCTGCTCATCCAGTACGCCAACTCCATCCTCAAGGACAAAATGCTGTTCGGCTCGGACTTCCCCGTCATCACACCCGATCGCTGGCTGGCGGACTTCGAAAAAATCGACATCCGGCCCGAAGTCAAGCCGCTCATCCTGCGCGACAATGCGGTGCGCCTGCTGGGCCTGGACAAAGACCCCGTATTCGGACGCTACGTGCGACTGGCGCCACCCGCCCAGGGCGACTGCTGCTAAGCCGGCGGACTGCGGCATCGTTTTTCAATCGGAAAGGCTTCGGCGCCAGCCGCCGAAGCTCCTCCATGCTATGGCGCACTGTCTACAAACACGCTCGATACGAATTTCGATAACCCACTAATCAGGTGAACTTGAATGGAACTGAAAAATACCGCAGTACTGGTCACGGGCGGCGCGTCCGGGCTGGGTGAAGCCACCGCCGCACATCTGGCCGCGCAAGGCGCGAAGGTCGCCGTCCTGGACATCCAGGACGAAAAAGCCGCCGCCGTGGCGCAGCGCATCGGCGGCATCGCCGTCCACTGCGACGTCACCGATCCGGCCAGCGCCGAGAACGCCATCGCCAAGGCCCGCGAAGCGCACGGCGTCGCGCGCATCCTGGTCAACTGCGCCGGCGGCGCGGTCGGCAAGCGCGTGGTCGGCAAGAACGGCCCGATGGCCCTCGAGGACTT
The DNA here is from genome assembly GCF_035555955.1 of Eoetvoesiella sp. Taxonomy (NCBI): domain Bacteria; kingdom Pseudomonadati; phylum Pseudomonadota; class Betaproteobacteria; order Burkholderiales; family Alcaligenaceae; genus Eoetvoesiella; species Eoetvoesiella sp. The sequence goes on from NZ_DATMGA010000038.1 coordinate 27,941, forward strand.
CACCAAGGTCGTCAACCTGAACCTGTTCGGCAGCTTCAACATGACCCGCCTGGCCGCGGCCGAAATGATCGCCGCCGATCCGCTGGGCGAAGAACGGGGGCTCGTGCTGTTCACCACCTCGGTCGCCGCCTACGAAGGCCAGGTCGGGCAAGCCTCGTACTCTGCCGCCAAAGGCGCGCTGGCTTCGCTGACCATCCAGCTGGCTCGCGAATTCTCGCAATTCGGCGTGCGCGTCATGGCCATCGCCCCCGGCATTTTCCTAACGCCCCTGCTCTATACGGCGCCGCCCGAGGTGCAGGAATCGCTGGCCACTTCCATCCCCTTCCCCCAGCGCCTGGGCAAGCCGGAAGAGTTCGCCGATCTGGTCGGGCACATCGCCGCCAACCCCTACCTGAACGGCGAGGTCATCCGCCTGGACGGCGCCGTGCGCCTGGCCCCGCGCTGATCCATGCTGCAGTACCGCCCCCCTTTGCGAGATCTGGAGTTCATCCTGCACGAGATGTTCGACGCGCAGGGCATGCTGAACGCCTTGCCTTGCCATGCCGGCATTGATGCCGAAACCATCGGCCAGATCGCCGCCGAAGCCGGCAGGTTCGCCGCCGAGGAAATCCTGCCGCTGAACGCCGGCGCCGACCAGGTGGGCTGCCAGTGGCGCAACGGAGCGGTAACGACGCCGCCCGGCTTTGCCCGGGCCTACGGCGAATTTCGCGAACTGGGCTGGCCTTCCATGTGCGCCGACGCGGATGACGGCGGGCAGGCCCTGCCCCGCCTGGTATTCAGCCTGGTAGGCGAAATGCTTTCCACCTGCAGCCACGCCTTCGCCATGTATGCAGCGGTGAATCACTGCGCAGCATCGTGCCTGCGGCATTCGGCCAGCCAAGCCCTGCGCCGGCAATGGCTGCCGCGCCTGGCCAGCGGGCAGGTCATTGCGTCCATGTGCATGACGGAGCCCCAGGCGGGGTCGGACATCGGCCTGCTTACTACCAAGGCGGAAGAGGACGGCGACGGCGCCTACCTGATCACCGGCGCCAAAATCTTTGCCAGCGGCGCCGAGCACGACCTGACGCCGAACATCATGCACCTGGTGCTGGCGCGCCTGCCCGGCGCCCCGGCCGGATCGCGCGGGCTAAGCCTGTTCCTGGTGCCCAAGGTGCTCGAGGACGGCACACCCAACAAGATCACATGCGACGGCATCGAGCACAAGATGGGCCTGCACGGCAGCGCCACCTGCTCGATGCGCTTCGAGCGGGCCCGAGGATGGCTGGTCGGCGAACCCCATCAAGGGCTGCGCGCCATGTTTCCCATGATGAACGAAGCCCGGCTGCTTTCCGGGCTGCAGGCATTGGGGCTGAGCGAGCTCGCACTGCAGAACTCGCTGGAATATGCCCGGGAACGGCTCCAGGGACGCTCGCCCGCGGGCCGGCAGCCCTGCCCCATCATTCAGCACCCCGACGTGCAGCGCATGCTGCTTGTCCAGAAAGCCTGGACGGAAGGCGCTCGCGCCTTCACGCATTGGACGGCGCTGCTGCTGGACGTGGCGCAATGGCACCCCGATGCGCAAACACGCAGCGACACGGCCGACCTGATCAGCCTGTTGACCCCGTTGATCAAAGGCTTCATTACCGAAAACGCGCAGCAGTCCATCAGCCTGGCCCTGCAGATCCACGGCGGCCACGGCTATATCGTGGAAACCGGCATCGAACAACTGGCACGCGACGCCCGCGTCACCACTATCTACGAAGGCACCACCGGCATCCAGGCGCAAGACCTCCTGCAGCGCAAAGTGCTGGCCGACGGCGGACGGCGGCTGGGCCTGCTGAACGCGGAAATCAAAGGCTGGTTGTCGGCATGCCCCACCGGCCCATGGATGCGGGAATTCTCCGATCCGCTGGCTGCGGCTTTGCAAGACCTGAACGCCGCCACGGCGCTGCTCGACCAGCGCAAACAAAACGGCACGGACTTGTCTCTGGCGGTCAGCACGCACTACCTGAGGCTGATGGGGCACGTGGTGCTGGCCTTCCTGTGGGCAAAGGCAGCCGCGGCGGCCGCGCCCAAAGCCCAAGGCGACGCCTGGTTTGCCGCCAAGCTGACCACAGCGCGCTTTTATTATTCGCACTTGCTGCCCGAATCGCGCCACCTCCTGGCGGTCATCGAAGCGGAACCGCTGTCCATGGAAGCGGCTTTCGAGCCCGCTTAACGCTCAGGACAAACCCTGGGCGGGACTCCCCTGGCGCTAGTTGAAGAAAGCCTTGAACTCGTCGGGAATGGGCGCGCCTTTCAGGCGTCCTTCGCCCACCACCTGAGCCCACGCCCGCAACTCGAAGCCGGTGGCAACCAGGCGTTCGCCGCAAGTCACGGTGTAGTTGACGCGCATGCGGCGCTCGACCCATTCGATTTCCGCGGCAATGGCAATGACATCGTCATAGGTGACGGGCGAGCGGAACGTAGCGCCCACGTCGACCAGCGGCGTAACCGTGCCGAATTGCGCGCGGATCTTGCGCTGGCTAAGGCCCTTGCTGCGCAGCAGGCCTTGGTAGGTGCTGTCGAACCAATGAAAAAAATTGGGATAAAACACAATGCCGGCTTCGTCGCAATTGCCCCACTCTATCGTCAGATCCCGCTTGAAATGCTCCATTGCCGCCTTTCTCCACAAATAAAGATTCGATGATAGCCTTAAATAAAGGCCGCTGACCTAAAAAATGCCTCTATGCATAACCGTTATGCAACGCTGGAACCGAAACCGCTTTCACCTGGCCGTCGTTTGAATTTTTGCATTTTGATACATATCCGCAGCCTCCGGAAATCCACGGCACAACCGGCAACAATCTCAAGAAATACCGGATTTTGGAAGAATAAAACCCGATCTTTCACGAAATTCAGCCAATTTGCCAACATCGAACCATTTGCGCGGCCAGCCTCCAGCCCCTACCATTTGCGCAATCCCCCATTCAAAGCCACCGCCATGCCCGAAACCATCGCCGTCGAAATCAGCCGCAAGAAACCCGTAAAGCCGGTCCGCTGGCCTGTGGAGGCCATTCTTGACCTATACGATCTTCCCATGCTGGATCTGCTGTACCAGGCCCAAACCGTACACCGCCAGCATCACGAAGCCAATGCCGTCCAGCTTTCCAGCCTGCTGTCAATCAAGACCGGCGGCTGTCCGGAAGACTGTTCCTACTGCCCGCAATCCTCGCGCTACGACACCGGCGTGGAAAGAGAGCGCTTGATGGAACTGGAGGAAGTGCTGAAGGCGGCCCGCGAAGCCAAGGCGGGCGGCGCGCAACGCTTTTGCATGGGCGCGGCCTGGCGCTCGCCCAAAGAACATCATATCGAGGCCGTGGCCGAAATGGTGCGCGCCATCAAGGCCATGGGGCTGGAAACCTGCGTAACCCTGGGCATGCTCAAGGAAGGGCAGGCCGAACAACTGAAAGAAGCCGGGCTGGACTACTACAACCACAACCTGGACACCTCGCCCGAGTTCTACGGCCAGATCATCACCACGCGCACCTATCAGGACAGGCTCGACACCCTGGAGCGGGTACGCAATGCCGGCATCAACGTTTGCTGCGGCGGCATCGTCGGCCTGGGAGAATCGCGCCGCGAACGCGCCGGGCTGATCGCCGAACTGGCCAACCTCGACCCCTACCCCGACTCGGTCCCGGTCAACAATCTGGTCAAAGTAGAGGGCACGCCGCTGCAAGACACGCCCGACATCGATCCGCTGGAGTTCGTGCGCACCATCGCCGTCGCCCGCATCACCATGCCCAAGGCCGTCGTGCGCCTGTCGGCCGGCCGCGAAGCCATGAGCGACGTCATGCAGGCCATGTGCTTCATGGCGGGCGCCAGCTCCATTTTCTACGGCGACAAGCTGCTGACCACCGGCAACCCGCAATACATGGCCGATCGCGCCCTGTTCGAAAAACTCGGCCTGCATCCCAGCAGCGAACCCGGCGAGTCCACGCACTATCACGCCTGAGGCGGCGCGTGCCCACCTTGTCGGCCGGCCCCGCGCCGACTGAAAGCCGGGTGCCGAGCTGCTGGCCGAGCGCCCCGCGCCGCTTGCCATCCGAAACTGCACGCCTGGCCGCGCATACATGCTGACCCTGGCCATCAGCATTGCCTGCAGCGTGGCGGTGTCCATATTGCTCAAGCTGGTTCGCCGCTACGAACTGCATGCGGGCCAGGCCATTGCCGTCAACTACGTCGTCGCCGCAACGCTGTGCCTGCTGCTGTTGCCCCCTTCCGCCCAACAAATGCCGCAAGGCGCTGCCGCCTGGCTCACGCTGGTCTTGCTGGGCGTGCTGCTGCCAACAGTATTCCTGGCCATGGCGGCATCGATCCGGCACACGGGCATCGTGCTCAGCGACGCGGCGCAGCGGCTTTCCCTGTTCCTGCCACTCATGGCCTCCTTCCTCCTGTTCGGAGAAACGCCCGTTCCCGCCACTCTGGCCGGCGTGGCCGTGGCCCTGGCCGCGCTATGCTGCCTGCTGGTCAAGCCGCGCCGCCGCGAACCCCGGCAAAACGGCCAAGCCGTCCTCGCAAGCGCCGGCGCAGCGCTGCTGCTGGCGGTCTGGACCGGCTACGGCGCCATCGACATCCTGTTCAAGCAATTGGCGAAAAGCGGCACGGCCTTTCCGTCCGGCCTGCTCATTGCATTCACCCTGGCCGGACTCGTCATGTTCGCGGGGCTGTGCGCGGCGCGCACCGCCTGGCGCCCGCGCAACCTGGCCGCCGGCCTCGTGCTGGGCCTGCTGAATTTCAGCAACATCTATTTCTACATCCGGGCGCACCAGAGCTTTCCCGCCAATCCGGCCCTGGTCTTCACCGCCATGAACCTCGGCGTCATCGCGCTGGGCACGCTGGCCGGCATGGCCTTCTTCAAGGAAAAGCCCTCCCTGCCCAACCTGGCCGGCGTCGCCTTGGCCGCCGCGGCCATCCTCATCCTGCTCCAGCCGCAATTCAGCCATTGAAAGCGTGAAGGTCTTCCCTTGCCGCCGGGCCGTCCCAAGGCAAGGGAAGACCCATTGGGGGGGCAGCAAGCCGCAACGCGGCGCAGCGTGGGGGCTCTCCTTGCCGCCGGGCCGTCCCAAGGCAGGGGAAGCCCCCTTGGGGGGCAGCAAGCCGCAACGCGGCGCAGCGTGGGGGCTCTCTCTACCGCCGGGCCGTCCCAAGGCAGGGGACGTTGGGGCTGTTACTCTTGTGGCACCGGCTCCGCCGAGACATCGGTTTGCGGATCGACGCGCGGATCCAAGGCCGACACGGCCGGCGACGCCTGCGGCTCCGACATGGGCACGAACTGGGTGGGCGCGTCCTCGCTCAGGTATTCGCCCGTGACCCGCTGCGGACGGATCAACAGCACCAGCAGGAACGCACTGCCCGACACGAAGATGAAGAACATATCGGTGTCGATGTAGCGCATGAGCGCGCCCGCCACGAAGGGCCCCAGCCCCGCTCCCAGGCCATATGCCATGATGACGATGGCGCTCAGCCCCACGCGCCGGTCGGGGTCCACGTTGTCGTTGGCGAACGCCGTGCCGATGGGATACAAGGGAAACTGCAGCGCGCCGAAGGCGCAGGAAATCGCAATCAGCGCCCAGAACGGCAGCACCCACCAGCCCCACAGCGGAATGCCCACCAGCGCAAGCAGCGCCGCGTTGAAACGCACCAGCCCGACGCGGTTGACGTGATCGGAAAGCTGGCCCAGCGGCCACTGCGCCACCAGGCCCGCCGCCACCGCCGCCGCCAGGAACCACGCGACCTGATCGCTGGAAAGCCCCTGCTTGACCGCGAACACCGGCGCCAGCCCGTAGAAGGCGCCGGTCAGGTTGCCGGCGATGAACACCACCAGCAGCGACATGGGCACGCGCTTCAGGTAATAGCGGATCATGATGGGCGCGGGCATGGGCACGGCCGGGTGCAGGCGCCGGGTCAGCGCCACCGGCACCAGGCCCAGCACGGAGCAGATTGCGGCAAACACCAGCGGTTCGTAATTGAGCCGGGGAAACAGAGTCAGCGAAAGCTGGCCCAGCACCGTGCCCAGCCCCGACACCACCATGTAGAACGCAAACACCCGGCCGCGCTGGTGGTTCTCGGTCTGCTCGTTGAGCCAGCTTTCGATCACCATGAACTGCGTAACCATGGAAACGCCCACAATGAAGCGGAACAGCAGCCACAGCCACAGATTGTCGAGCAGCGCCTGGGCCAGCACCATGGTGGTCACAATGGCCGCGCCCGCCACATAGGCGCGAATATGGCCCACCTGCATGATGAGCTTGTGCCCGCTGCGCGCACCCAGCACCAGCCCCAGGTAATACACCGCAATCAGCCCGCCCACCCACAACTCGGACACGTGGTCGGCGGTCAGGCGCAGCCCCAGATAGGTATTGAACAGCCCCGTGCCCAGCAGCAACAGCAGTGTCGCCAGGTACAGGGAAAAAAAGGAAGCGACCGTATTCAGCATCGGCACGAAAGACGATTGCCCGGCGCGGCGCCGGCGATCTTCAAGGGAGCGTCGGCCCAATCAGCGGCATCGGGACGAGGTATTGACATGAAACGCGGCCTGGAACAAAGCCGTGGGCGGATTGCCCTCCCCACCCGCATGAAGCGGGCGGGTACGGCCGGACAAATGCAAGAAGCCTGTTAAAGCTGGCCCAGCAAGGTGCCGGCATCGCTGACGCTAAGCTCGCCGCCCTTTTCCGCATTGAGCTGGGTTACCACGCCGTCCTTGATGAGGGCCGAGTAGCGGCGCGAACGCACGCCCAGGCCGCGGGCGGTCAGGTCCAGTTCCAGGCCCAGCTTTTTGGTCCATTCGGCGCTGCCGTCGGCCATCATGCGCACGCGTCCGCTGACGTTCTGGTCACGGCCCCAGGCGCCCATGACGAAAGGATCGTTGACCGACAGGCACCAGATTTCATCCACGCCCTTGGCCTTGATTTTGTCGGCCAGCTCCAGAAAGCCCGGCAGGTGCTTTTCGGAACAAGTCGGCGTGAACGCGCCGGGCACGGCAAACAACGCAATGGTTTTACCCTTGACCAAATCGCCAACCTGGAAGGTATTGGGACCCAGCGAGCATCCCTGCGACTCGACCTCGATGAACTCGGCCAAGGCGCCATCCGGAACACGATCGCCAACTTTGATAGACATGATTTTCTCCGTTACTTTAGACAGATTGGTGATTAGCAAAAAACGCAGTACACAGCCTATCACTTTTTGCGCCGCGGCGTCATCCCCGCCAATCAAGGCCTGGCGGGCAATTCGGGGGCTCTCGGGCAGGCAGGGCAAGGCACAAAAAACGCAAGAAACCCGCATACTCGGATACATTTGCACACCAGGACTTCATGCTTCTGTAAAGATTGCCCGTCAAAATAACGACTCGTATCGGACGTCTGCAGCAATCGGCGGCGCGGGAACCTCGGCCGCCTGTCCAGAGTCCAACAGCTTTCACTATACATCCGCCCCGCGGCGCCGCTCGGCCCCGGACGCGATGTTTTTTTATAGGGAGTTCACCTTGATACTGCCTAAATTATCCGCCGCAATCCTGTCGATGAGCTTCCTGGGAAGCGCCTACGCGGGCGTCGACCAGGACACCAGCCTGGACCAGTGGGTCGTCATTTCGGGCGCAACCAACGGCGCCGCCGATGTCTTTGGCGTCAGTCCCGAAGACATCGACCAGCATCGCCACACCGCGCTGGCCCACTTGATACGCTACGCCGAAGAACGCGGCCTGCAGGTCAGCGAGTTCGACCAATTGTTCGAGCGCGGCCAGGTGGAAGGACGCAAGCTGGTCGAAAAGCACGGCAGCCTGGTCGCTGCCGCCCGCAAGGACTTCGTCACCGGCTTCATGCACGACAAGAACATTGAATACCACAACGTCAAGAAGGCCCTCGACACATAAAGCCTTGCCGCCGCCAGGGCGGCCATACAGCGTACTGGCAGGATCGCGTATAGTATAGGAATGATTCCGGCGCCGGATGCGGGCATGCGCGCCGCCGCCATTCCTTTACACGCAAACATGAGTCAATCTTCTACTTCGGCCGAGCTCGAACTTAGCCATCTGGACGAATCCGGACAAGTCCGCATGGTGGACGTCAGCAACAAGGTCTCCACCTTGCGCTGCGCCATCGCCCAGGGCAAGGTGCGCATGAGCCCCCAGGCCTACACCCTGCTTTCCGCCCACGAAAACGGCAAGGGCGAAGTGCTCAACACCGCCCGCGTGGCCGGCGTGCTGGCCGCCAAGCGCTGCGCCGAGCTCATCCCCTTGTGCCATAGCCTGCCGCTGAGCTTCGCGGGCATCGAGTTCGCACTCGACGACGCCACGCACAGCATCACCGTCAAGGCCACCTGCCGCACCGACCACAAGACCGGCGTCGAAATGGAAGCCATGACGGCGTGCAGCGTCGCCGCGCTAACCATCTACGACATGTGCAAGGCCGCCGACAAAGGCATCATCATCGAAGACATACGGCTCAGCTATAAATCCGGAGGTAAAAGCGGTGAGTGGCACAGCAATTAAGGTTTTGTACTTTGCCCAGGTCGCCGAACTGACCGGACTGCGGCAAGAAACCTGGCCCATCGACACCCCGCTCAGCGGGTCGGAATGGCTGGCGCAGCTTGCCGCCCGCTACCCGCAGCTCGAGCCCGTGCAGCGCCTCAAGCTGGCCGTCAACCAGTACCACGTCGGCCTCGATGCCGCCATCCAGCCGGGCGACGAGGTCGCGGTCTTCGAACCCGTTACCGGAGGCTGAGCATGGTCATCGTTCAACAAGCCGATTTCGACGCCGCCGAGCTGACCCGGCAACTGCGCGAGCGCGCGGCCGGCAAATCGGGCGCCATGGTTACCTTTACCGGCTATGTGCGCGACTACGCCCCCGACCAGCCCACGCAAACCTTGTTCCTGGAGCATTACCCGGGCATGTGCGAACGCGAAATCCAGGCCATCTGCGACACTGCGCAAACCCGCTGGGAAACCCACGAACCCGTCGTCGTGCATCGCCATGGCGAACTGCACAGCGCCGAGCAAATCGTCTTCGTGGCCGTGGCCAGCGCCCATCGCGGCAACGCCTTCAAGGCTTGCGAATACATCATCGACGCGCTCAAAACGCGCGCTCCGTTCTGGAAACGCGAAACACTGGCCGACGGCAAACAGTTCTGGGTGCAGCAGTACGACGCCGACGCGCAAAAAACCAATCTGTGGAACTCCGCCATACCAGGGAACCCATCATCGTGAGCAAAGCCGACCCCAGCAAGCCCCAAGCCGCACTGAACATCGCCGTACTGACCATTTCGGATACCCGAACCAGCGCCAACGACACCTCGGGCGACTACCTGGCCGAAAGCATCGCCGCCGCCGGCCATCGCTGCGTGCAGCGAACCATCAGCTCGGGCAATCTTTACCATATCCGCAAAATCGTCAGCGACTGGATACACGACGAAAGCATCCAGGTCATCCTCAGCAATGGCGGCACCGGCTTTTCTCATAAAAAGTCCACGGCCGCCGCCATCACGCCCCTGCTCGATGCCGGCATTTCAGGTTTCGGCGAGCTGTTCCGCCATCTGTCGTGGCAGGAAATCGGCTCGTCCACACTGCAATCGGACGCCTTCGCGGGCACGGCCAACAATACGCTACTGTTCTGCATGCCCGGCTCGACCGGAGCCTGCAAGATGGCCTGGGAAAAAATCATCCGCGAACAGCTCGACAGCACCCACCGCCCCTGCAATTTCGCCACGCACTATATGGCCTGATGCGCTGAAACGTGCCCGCCATATGAATGATGGCGGATCGGGATGGCGCCGGGCGCGCAACAAGCATGGCTCGCGTCCTTGTCCGCCATTGGTCAACAACTCTTATCTGTGATTCTCCTATGGATCTGCTCGATTTCGACATTGCCCAATCCCGCCTCGCGCAAGCAGGCAAACTGCCGCAAAGCACCGAAACCTGCCTGCTGCGCGCGGCGCGCGGGCGCATTCTGGCCGAAACCATCATGGCGCGGCACGACCTGCCGCCGGCCGACAACAGCGCCATGGACGGCTATGCCATCCGCTTTGCCGACTACCAGCCCGGCGCCGCCTTCCCGGTGCAGCAACGCTGCTTTGCGGGCCAGGCTCCCGAGCCTCTGCAGCCCGGCAACACCATACGCCTGTTCACAGGCAGCCTGCTGCCGCCCGGCGCCGACACCGTCGTCATGCAGGAAGACTGCACCGAAACCGACAATGTCCTGACACTGCGCGAAGCGCCGCGGCAAGGCAGCCATGTTCGCCGCCAGGGCGAAGACGTGCAAAAAGGCCGGCGCCTGCTTTCCGCCGGCACCCTGCTGGACACCGCCCAGATCGCCGTGCTTGCCTCCCAGGGCCTGCAAAGCGTCGCGGTTTATCCCAAGCTCAGGATCGGCATACTCAGCACGGGCGACGAGCTGGTCGAACCCGGCCAGCCGCTGCAGACCGCGCAAATCTACAATTCCAACGGCCCGGCCCTGGCCGCCCTGGCCGAAAAGCTGGGCGCCGAGGTCATACACGTGCTGCATGCCGCCGATACCCACGACTCGCTGCGCGACGCCTTTACACGGCTTATCGGCGATTGCGACCTGGTACTCACAGTAGGCGGCGTCTCGGTGGGGGAAAAAGACCTGGTCAAGGCCACCATAGAGCAAATGGGCGGCAGGGTCGACCTCTGGCGCGTGCGCATGAAGCCCGGCAAGCCCGTGGCGCTGGCCCAGGCGC